>DVMG01000161.1 GCA_018715105.1 Candidatus Ventricola intestinavium | reverse complement strand
AGAAAACAGGTTCGGATTTGGATTGCTCAACTGCACCAGTCCGAGTGTTCGTAGGGACACTCGGTTTTTTATTGGGTCAAGTGTCGGTTATGAACATCGGCACCAGCGAGAGCGTTTTTATGGACGCTCTTCTTTTTTTCTCCAATCGATCCGGCATGTCAAAACGTCCGCTTTTTGAAGCTTTTCCGCGCTTCCCAAAAGCGGACGTTTTTGTCCATTCCTATCGAGCTGCGAAGGCCCGTTTTCCGCCTTTCCGCCGGGCTGCAAATGCGCCTCCGGCACACGGCGCGTTCAGCCTTCCATCTCCTCTTTTTCCTTAAAGTAGTGAAACAGGAAGAGGTCTCCCTCCCGCACGCATACACTCGCCTCCTGCCGGGTTACCACGTTGCTCACGCCGATCGGATAATCTGTCGTGAGTGTGGCGTCTTCAAGCGGGTAAAAAAAGCCCCTCAGGCTGACGCCGCGCGCCTCTCCCAGCGGCAGGAGGGAAACCGTATCCCCTTTCGCGCCGCGCAATTCCAGGGATCCATCCACGCGCACAATCCGCACGCCCTGCGCGAGAATCTGCGCGAAAACGCCACGGCGGTGCGCGCGCACCAGCAGCATCAAATTGGCCAGCGCATGATCCAGCCTTCCCCCCAATGCCCCCAGAAAGGTCACACGGTCCGCCTTCCGGCGAATCGCAACATCCAGCGCGTCCACCCCGTCTGTATCGTCCTTGATGCAGCTGAGCCTGTGTTCGGCCAGCTTGCCTTCATAGCGGGCGAGCACCTCCGGCGCAACGCTGTCCATATCGCCAATCAGCATATCCGGCGTCAACCCCGCGAAGTGGAAGGCCTCAAGCCCACGGTCTGCCGCAAGAACCAGATCCGCACTGCGCATGCAGCGTTCAAGCAGCCGTGCATCCGGCGCGTCTCCCCCCAGCACAATCAGCGCGTGCATGGCTCGCCCTCCGTTCCCTGTGCACAGTGCATCACATCCCGCACAACGGCCTGAGGATCCCGTGCGCGGAACAGGCCCGTGCCCATGACCAGCACATCTGCGCCGGCCTGCACAACCTGCCCCGCATTTTCCTGCTTGATGCCCCCGTCAACTTCCAGAAGGATTTCTCGATTTGCCCTGGCGATCATGCTGCGCAGCACCGGAATCTTGGCCAGGCAGTCTTCCCGCAGGCTCTGCCCGCCGAATCCCGGCTCCACCGTCATCACAAGCACCAGATCACACAGCGGCAAAAGCGATTCAAGCGCCTGCGGCGGCGTCTCGGGTTTCAGGCTGATGCCCGCACGCACCCCCTGTGCATGAATCGCCTGCAGCGTCTGAGCCGCATCATCTTCCGCCTCTACATGCACCGTGATCAGATCCGCCCCCGCGGCGGCATAAGCGCTGATATAACGCAGCGGCTGGCTGAGCATCAGATGCACGTCGAGAAAAAGTGCCGTCTGTGCGCGCATGGCCCGCACAAAATCCGGTCCAAAGCTGATGTTGGGCACAAAGTGTCCATCCATGTGATCAAGATGCAGCCAGTGCAGGCCCAGCGCTTCCACGCGCCGGATTTCGTCGCCCAGCCGCATCAGATCCGCGCCCAGCACGGAAGGAGAGATTTCAATCATCCGTAACGCCCTTTCCAATTCGTCCGTACCTCACCCAGCAGTTCGCGATAGCGGTTCCATCGTGCGGCGCTGAGTGAGCCGCCTTCCACGGCGGCACGCACCGCGCATCCCGGCTCCCTGTCGTGCAGGCAGGGCTGGAAGCGGCACTTCCCCGCCAGCGCGTCGTATTCCGGATAAAGCGCGGCAAACTCCTGCGGCTCGATGCCGGATTCCATCTCCAGCAGGCTGAAGCCCGGGGTGTCCAGCACCAGCATGCCGTCAAGCACCATCATTTCCGCCCGCCGCGTCGTATGCCGTCCCCGCTCAGTCTTCCGGCTGAGTCCTCCCGTCTCAAGATTCAGGCCGAACAGCGCGTTGAGCAGCGAGCTTTTTCCCACCGCAGACTGGCCCGCCAGGCAGGTGACATGCCCCCGCATGGCTTCCCGCAGTTCGGGGATGCCCTCTCCCGTCCGCGCGCTGACGCTGAATATGCGCAGCCGGGTGCCCGCATATTCCTGGGCAAGGGTTTGGGCGAGATCGCTTCCCAGATCAATTTTATTGACGCAGATCACCGGCTGCATGCCGCCGCGCTCCGCGCGCACAATCAGCTTATCCACAAGCATCATATCCGGCTGAGGCACGCCGGCCACCACAAGCATGAGCATCTCCACATTGGCGACGCTGGGCCGTATCAGCATGCTCTTGCGGGGAAGAATCTCCTCCAGCCATCCCTCTTCTTCCCCTTTCCCTGGTGTAAAGCGCACACGGTCGCCCACCATGGGGGTGAGCTTCTGATGGCGCAGTTTTTTTTGTGCGCGCAGGGTATATTCCTGCCCGTCTTCTTCGCAGAGCACCGTGTAAAAGCTTCCAATCCCCCGCAGGATGCTACCGGTCATTCGTTGCCCCCATCTTTTCTTTTTCCTTCCTCTTGTCTGAAATCAGTCGTTTGAAGCGTGTTGATGGCAAACCCTTCCGGGTTATTGCAGCACCGCCGTGGCCTCGCTGCGGAAGTTTCCATCCAGATACAGCCGCCATGTGCGCACGCCGCTGGTTTCACTGCGCAGCGTCACATCCAGCTGAAGCTCTCCGGGTTCTGTGTGCGTCGCCGCATACATGTCGCTCTCCACGCCGTTTTCATCCACAAGCGTCACCCGCACGTGAATCCCTTCTTCCGGCACATCCACCGTCACGGAAACCTTGGCCGTATAGCGGCGCTTGTCGTAATGGCCCACGGTCATGTCCACGACGCTGCCCGGCAGCACCTCCGTAAACTTTTCAAGCGACTGGGAAAGCACCACACCGTCCTGCCTGGCTGCGTCGACGGTTTGATACGTGATCTCTCCGCAGGTGAGTCCCACGGCGTCGATGCGCTCGACCGCCTCTTCTTCCCGCTGGCCCGCCAGTTCGGGCACGACCACACGTCCGCCGGACACCGTCAGGTCGACGGCCTCGCCCGCCCTCACGCTGGTGCCCGCCTCAGGGGACTGCGCAATCACCGTTCCACGCATCATCTCGCTGGGCGCCGTCTGGACGCTTCCCACCACAAGGCCCTGCCCAGCCAGCGTATCCGCCGCTTCCTGCTGGGTCATGCCGGTCAGGCGCTGCACCGTCATGATCCCGCTGCCCAGCGAGATGGTCGCCCGCACGGTTCCGCCCCGCGGCACCTCGGCATTGGCCTGTGGATCCTGGCCGCTGACATAGCCCTCCGGGGTATCGCTGTATGCGAAAGCCGTTTCAAGCGTCAGCCCTGCGTTTTCAACCATTCTCTGTGCGGTCGCCGCGTCAAGGCCGGACAGATTCGGCATGCGGGCAACCACAAACATCGCGCGGTAAAGGCGGATTCCTGCCACCGCGATGAGGACGATGAGCAGCAACACGACAAACAGCGTCAGCAGGCGCGAAGCCATGCTGTGTCCCTTTCTTCGTGTCCGCGCCGCACGGATTCGCTGCGCGGCCTCACGCGGCCTGTCCTCCATGGGCATCCGGCGCTGCTGCATAAATTCGCCGTCCGGATGGCGCAGAGCCCTGCGCAGGTCGCGGATCATCGCATCGGCATTCTGATAGCGCGCCTGAGGCTGTTTTTCAAGCGCCTTTGCCACGATCATCGCGACAGCCCGGCACACGCGCACCTGCTCCTCAACGGGCTTGGGCTTCTCCATCAGGTGCATCATGGCCACGGATACGGCCGTTTCCCCTTCAAAGGGGACATGTCCTGCCAGCATTTCATAGAGGATGACGCCCACGGAGTACAGATCACTGGCCGCTGTGGCCTTCATGCCTTTGGCCTGCTCAGGCGAAAAATAGTGCACCGAACCCATGACGTTGCCATCCGCCGTCAGCGTCTTGGTATCCGCCATGCCCGCGATGCCAAAGTCTCCCACCTTGACCTGCCCCGTGCGGGAGATCATGATATTCTGCGGCTTGACATCGCGGTGGACGATCCCGCGCTGATGCGCATGACCGAGCGCCGAAAGGATCTGCAGGGCATAGCGAACCGCTTCGTCCTGCGCAATGCGTCCGGACTGCGTGATCAGTTCCTTGAGCGTCTGCCCATCCACATACTCCATGGCGATAAAGGAAATGCCCCCGACCACGCCGGAATCTATCATGTTGACGATATTGGGATGATTCAGCTTTTTGCAGACCTCTGCCTCGCGCCGGAATCGTTCGATGTATTCCGGGTCGTCCTCGTATTCCTCGCGCAGCACCTTAAAGGCCACCGCCTGATGCGTTTTCAGGTCAAATGCCCGGTATACGATGGCCATGCCGCCGCGGCCAATGACATCCTCCACGCGGAACCGGCGGCTGACAATCTTCCCGATCAGTCTTGATTCCACGCTTCGCCCTCCTCACCCGTGCACAGGATCAGCGTCACGTTGTCCGTCCCGCCGGCGTCAAGCGCCATGGCCAGCAGCCTGTCGGCCGCCTCTTCCAAGCCGCAGGTTTCCAGCGCATGGCCGATGCTTTCATCCTCCACCAGGCTGCTCAGGCCATCGGTGCACAAAAGCCAGCGGTCCCCCGGCCGGATATCCGCGGCCAGAAGATCGGGCGCATTGTCCCCCTGTGTGCCAAGCGCGCGCGTGATGATGTTTCGGCGCGGGTGCCGCCGTGCTTCCTGCAGTGTGATCAATCCGGCCCGCACAAGCTCATCCACGAGGGAGTGATCCTGGGTGATCTGTTCGAGCTTTCCCTCACGCAGCCGGTAGATGCGGCTGTCTCCCACATGGGCGATATACATGTAGCCGCGCCCGCGCCACATGACGGACAGCGTGGTGCCCATGCCCTTGCACTCGGCATGGCTCTGCGCATGGGCAAGGATGGCTTCATGAGCCTTTTCAACGGCCTCCCGCAGCGCGCCGATGTCCGCCGTGCGGTGTGTATCCGCCATCTGACGGACGGCATGAATCGCCATGGCGCTGGCCACTTCGCCGGCGCGGTGGCCTCCCATGCCATCCGCCACGGCAAACACGCCGCGCCCTTCATCAAACCAGGCAGCATCCTCATTCTGCCTGCGCCGCCTGCCCACATCCGTCCGCATTGTCGCTGCCACGCCGCATCCTCCTTGCCGTCCGTCGATTCAGGCCAAGCTCCTGCCGTGCGCCTTTACTCTTTGCGCGGGCCTTCCTCCATATACCGCCTGCGCAGCTGGCCGCAGGCGCCTTCGATATCGTCTCCCATTTCCCTGCGGCGGGTCACGGAGATATTCCTGCGCTCCAGCGTCCTTTTAAAAGCGTCCACCTCCCGCTCGCTCACGCCCATGAGCCCGCGTTCGGGCACGCTGTTGAGCGGAATCAGGTTGACATGGCACTGCATCCCGCGCAGCCTGCCCGCCAGCTCGTCCGCGTGTTCCGGCGAAGCATTGACGCCGTGCACCAGCGCATATTCAAAAATGACACGCCGTCCCGTCTTTTCAATGTAATAGCGGCAGGCGTCCAGCACATCCTGAAGGGCGTAATGCCGCGCGACAGGCATAAGCTGCCTGCGCACCTCGTCATTCGGCGCATGAAGGGATAAAGAGAGCGTCACCGGCAAGCCCTCGTCCGCAAAACGGCGCATGTTTTCCACCAGCCCGCATGTGGAAAGCGATACGCTGCGCATGCCGATGCACAGCCCGCCTTCCGTGCGCAGAATGCGCAGGAACTTGACCACGTTGTCGTAATTGTCAAGCGGCTCGCCGCTGCCCATGAGCACCAGATTGCCCACACTCTGCCCTGGTTCCATGGCGGCGAGCACGCCGTTGGCGCACACGATCTGGCCGATCATCTCCCCGGCCGTCAGGTTACGCGCACAGCCGTCAAGCGTGGATGCGCAGAACGCGCAGCCCATCCGGCAGCCCACCTGGGTGGACAGGCACAGCGTATTGCCGTATTTGTAGCGCATGAGCACGCCTTCGATCACATGGCCGTCGTTTAGCCGGTAGAGCAGCTTGATCGTGCCGTCGATCCTGGAGCGGATGGTCTGAAGCACGCGGACGGGATTGCCCTCACACGTCTGCGCAAGCTCCTCACGCAGCGTCCTGGGCAGGTTGCTCATTTCCTCGAACGGCGTTCCCTGATGAAGCCACGCAAACACCTGCCCGGCCCTGAACGCGGGCTGGCCGGCGCTCTTCATATATTCGCCCAGCTCCTGCAGGGTCATGTTCAGAAGCTGCGCCTTTTCCTGCCCCGCGCTCATCCCCTCACCCTGCGCATTCTGCATACGTAAAAACCATCCGTGCCGTCCCGGTGGGCAAACATCTGAAGCCCGCATTCGCCTTCCCGTCCGGCCAGTGCTTCCGGAAGCAGGGCCGCCATGGGCGCAATTTCATACTCCGGATGGCGCGCAAGGAACGCGCGCACCTGGTCTTCGTTTTCCTGAGGAAGGATCGAGCATGTGGCGTACACCAGCGTGCCGCCCACTTTGACCATGGGCGCGACGGCGTCCAGAATTTTTGCCTGCGTGCAGCACAGCGCCTGAACGCCCTCCCGGCTCACGCGGTATTTGACATCGGGCTTTTCCATCATGACCCCCGTGCCGGAGCAGGGGGCGTCGACCAGCGCCGCGTCCAGGGTCATCGCCATCTCCTCGCGCGGGACAGCGGCATCCCGCACGGCCGGGCGCACATTTTCGAGTTTCAGGCGGTTCATCGTGCCCTTAATCAGATCCACGCGATGGGCATGGGTGTCCCAGGCGTAAACACGGCCCGTGTCATGCATCATTTCGCTGAGCACAGCGGTCTTGCCGCCCGGCGCGGCGCACGCATCCAGCACCGTCTGGCCCGGCGCGGCGCCCACCACGCGCGCGGCAATCACAGAGCTTTCCCCCTGAATGGTGAACAGGCCGTTTTGAAACGCGCGCATCCGCGTCAGATCGCCCGCGTCATGCACCTTGTAGGTTCCCGGCACCATGCCGGGGTCAAAGGCGATTTCCTCGTCGGCAAACAGGCTGCGCAGGCGCGCGTCATCGCAGCGCAGATAGTTGATCCGCACGGTCACATCGCGCTTTGCGGGGCGATAGCGCAGAATCTCCAACGCCCCCTGCTCCCCATACGCTTCCATCAGCATGCTGCACAGCTCCTGCGGCGCGCTGAACATCACGCTGAGATAACGCGCCGCGTCCTCCTGCGGTTTGGGCCAGACCGTCTCGTTTTTGCCGCGGATCATGCTGCGCAGCACCGCGTTGACCAGGCCTGTCAGCGCCTCAAACCCCATGGCCCGCGTCAGGCGCACGGATTCATCCACCGCCGCCATGTCCGGCACCCGGTCCAGATAAAAGAGCTGATAGGCGCCCATGCGCAGGATCTCGCGCACCGTGGGCTCCAGATCCTTTTCTCCATCCAGGAACTGATCGATGCGCCAGTCAAGGGTCAGCCGGTTTTCAAGCGTGCCGTAGACCAGCTGGGTGACAAACGCGCGGTCGCGCCGGGGCAGGTCGGCCTGCGCAAGGCGCTTGTCCAGCGCCAGGGATGCATAGGCATCCGACCGGCTCACATCCAGCAGCGTCTCCAGCGCCACACGGCGCGGCGCAAGGTTGATCGGCCTTTCCGGCTTTCCCCGCCCTGGGCGGCGATCCGGCCGCCCGTGAGCGTGCATCCTCTTTTCCTCTCCGGGCCGGCCGTCCCGCTTTTCACGCGGCTGAACCGGCGCCCGATGCATCTTGTTTCCGCCGGTTCCCGGCGCGCCTCCCCGCGGGGAAAACGTCCTTTTTCCCCCGGTTCTCTCACCGGCCGCCTCCTCCGTCTTTTTTCCCCGGAAGGGCGGCCTGTTCCCCCGCGCCTGATCGTCCCGTTTCCATCTCTGTGCCGGACGGTCGGCGCGCGGCTTTGCGGGCCTGCTCTGTCCTTTTCCTGCGCCGCGGAATCCGCCGTCACGCCCTCTGTTTTCTGTCATATGTGGTTACGCCTTTCCCAGGCAAATGCCTGTTTGGATATCATGCCCGCGCAGGTAATCCCTGGCGCTCATGCGCCGCGCGCCGGGCATTTGAATCTGTGTCAGCGCAATGTCGCCATCCCCGCAGGAAACAATCAGCCCTGCGGACGCATCTGCCGCCACCACCTCGCCCGGCCCCCCGGTGGGGCGCTCGCGCACACGTTCCAGTTCAAAGACCTTCATCGTGCCGCCGTCAAGCGTTGTGAATGCGCCGGGCCAGGGCGTCGTGCCGCGCACAAGGCGGTCGATCGCTTCCGCACCGGCTGCAAAATCGATGCGGCCCAGTTCCTTGTGGAGCTTCGGCTCGTAGGTGGCCTCCTCCGGGTTTTGCGGCGTGCGCGAAAGCGTGCCCGCCTCAAGCGCCCGGAGGGTATCCATCAAAAGATCCGCGCCCAGGAGCGCGAGCCGGCCGCTCAGCTCGCCGGCCGTTTCCCGTTCTCCGATTTTCGTCTGTGCGCTGAGCAGCATGTCGCCCGTGTCCATCCCTTTGTCGGTGAACATGGTCGTCACGCCGGTTATCCGGTCTCCCTTCAGAATGCTCCAGTTGATGGGGGCGCTGCCCCGATGCCGCGGCAGCAAGGAAGCATGCACATTCACCGTGCCCAGCGGAGGAATATCCAGAATCTCCTGGGAAAGCAGCTGGCCAAAGGCCGCCGTCACGCACAGGTCGGGCTTCAGCGCCCGCAGGGCGGATACTCCCTCCTCACGCTTGATGCGTTCCGGCTGATAGACCGGAATGGACAGACGCAGCGCCGTCTCCTTCACGGCGCAGGCGGCCATCCTGTGGCCGCGGCCCTTGGGTCTGTCCGGCTGGCAGAATACGGCCACCACCTCATAGCCGCCGTTGACAAGGGCCTCCAGAGAGGGCACGGCAAAATCCGGCGTGCCCATGAAAACGATTCTCACGCCTGTGAATCCTCCGCGCCGTCCGGCTCTTCCTCATCCTCAAAGATTTCGCGGGACATGATGTCCACATACAGCTTGCCGTCGAGATGGTCCGTCTCATGCATGATGCAGCGGGCCAGCAGCTCTTCGCCTTCGATTTCATACCATTCGCCGTTGCGGTCCTGGAACCGGGCGCGCACCTTCATCGGCCGCTTCACCATGCCCCTGCGCCCCGGCACGGAGAGACATCCCTCCGGCCCATCCTGCTCTCCCTCGGTCTGCAGGATTTCCGGATTCACCATCTCAATGAGCCCTTCGCCGCAATCCATCACCACCACGCGGCGCAGCACGGCCACCTGCGGCGCGGCCAGGCCCACGCCGTTGGCCTGATACATCGTCTCGGCCATATCGTCAAGCAGCCTGTGCAGTTTCCCGTCAAACTTTTCCACAGGACGGCTCTTCTTTCGAAGCAGCTCATCCTCGATGCACACAATCTTCCGAAGCGCCATGGAAATCCACTCCCTCTATGTCTGTCTTGGTCAAATCCCGGCGCACTGCCAGATACGCACAGGCATAATACGCCATGATGT
>DVMG01000160.1 GCA_018715105.1 Candidatus Ventricola intestinavium | reverse complement strand
CTTCCGCCGTACATGGCATAGCTCCAGCCGTTGCGATTTCCCACCGTGGAAATATCGCAGTCATCAAACGTGACGCTGCCCTTGCTGCCGTATAGCCCCAAGAACTGGCCGTTCCATCCGTTTCCGGTCAGCGTGCATCCCTTTAAGACGATGTCACCGCCGAAAAAGTAGATAGATGCATCGTAACCTGCCGTTGTACTCTTTCCGCCGTTTTCCGAAACAAAAATGCAATTGTCAAATTGCACGTTCTCCCCAATCCAAAGCTTTGTAACGACCTCTCCGTTATTATAGGAAATGCCGTCTTGGTTTCCGCTAATTCTAACCGTTTCCCCGCTCAAGTTAAACGTACAATTCTCAAAGCGGATGGGTTCAGCATCTGTACCGCAAATCATCACAGCTTTTCCGGTATCAATGTTGTATACCTTGTCCACTGCGCCTGTTCGGATAATGTTCACGCCTGCCTCAAGCGAAACTTCCTCAGCGAAAGATGTCGCGCATGTGAAACACAAGAGCGCCAGCAGCACAACTGCCAGCGTGCTCCATTTGCTCGGTCCCTTCCTTTTCATCGCTGTTTCCTCTTTTCAGTTTTACTTTCCAAAATAAGAATCACATATTGCTGACAATGCCCCGCAAAACCCGCCGTCCGCGCCTGTCCATCGACCGGTAGAGCCTGATAATCTGCTCTTCCTCCGCATTCAGAATCAGCTTTTCCCTGGGTTTTTCACGCATCATCTCGACCAGATCCGGATCTTCATCCTGAAAAAAGTCAAGCAGGGACATATCCAATTGATTGCCGATTCTGGCCAGCGTGGCGATGGTGGGGATTTTTTTGCCCGCGCAGATCTGGCTGATGTACGATTGGGAGACGCCCACGCGCTCGGCGAGCATTTTCTGGCTCATATCCGCCCGCTCCAGCGCATCGCTCAAAATGGCTGCAATGCTCACAGCCCATTCACCTCCTTTTCGGCAAGGCCGCCAGCGATGACCACGGAATGTCGATTCTGTGGTCATGCCCGAGGGCGGAGGAGGGAAATGCGCCGCCTGAAGGCCCGAAAGCGCACAAAAACAAAGCCTGTGAAAAAAATATTTTTTTTCAGGCCTATTTCCTATTTGTGAAAAGACATTTTTTTAAAAATATGGCGTTGCGCTTATTGAAAAACAGATGAAATTATGCTATACTTGGCCCATTGATTGACCACAGAATCGACATTCCGTGGTCTTTTTTCTATATCAGCAGATGCATGCGCTCAAGCGTTTTTTCATGTTCGCGGCTGCTTGCGGCGACATAGATCCGCGTGGTTTCCACCGAGGAGTGCCCCAGGATATCCGCCAGGTGGGCGAGATCCTTTTCAATCGCGTAATACGAGCGGGCGAACAGGTGGCGCAGGTTGTGCGGAAAAACCTTGCTGCGCGCCACATCCGCCGCGGCGGCCAGGCGCTTCATATCCCGCCAGATGTTGCTGCGGTCCAGAGCCTGTCCGCTGCGCGTGCGGAAGATGCAGCCTGCCTGAATTTTTCTGGTTTTGGCATAGCGCAGCAGCTTCTGCCGCAGACGGGCGGGCAGCAGGATTACGCGCACCTTTCCCTTGAGCGCAATTTCCGCCCGGCCCCGTCGGGCGCTTTCCACCGTAATGGCATGCAGCTCGCTCACGCGGATGCCCGTGGCACCCAGCGTTTCGATCAGCAGGCCGAGCCGCCGGTTTCCGCGCGCGCCGGCCGCGGCGATCAGGCGGCGGTATTCCCGGCCGGTGAGCTCCTTTTCCTCGTCGATAAACGCGCGGCGCTGCACGGATAAAAAGCGCTGGCGGCAATCCTCTCTGCCAAGGAAGCGAAGGTATGCGTTCACGGCGGACAGCTTGGCGTTCACCGTCTGCGGCCTGTGGCGGGACGCCAGCTCTTCGCGATAAGCGGCCAGCAGCGTTCTGGAAGGGGCTGCGCCCTGTAAAAAGCGGATCAGCGCATGCGCCTCACGGGTATATTTGGCAACCGTCGCGCGGGATCTTCCGCTTTCCGTCAGCGCGGTCTGAAAAGCATGAATCATCAGAGCCTCTCCTTTCATCTGTTCGTTCATAGAGCGTTTTGCTCAGTATAGAACAGATGGCGAATGAATGCACGAAAAAAATACAACTGTCATTCATATTCTGCCGTTCATGCCGCGCGCCTATGCGCTCCAAAACCCTGCGTTGACAGCCGCGCGCCTGCGCTATAAAATAAAGGAAACAGGTTCCAGATGAAATCCCTGTTTCAAGGAGAGACCATGAGCACAAAAAACAAGCTGCTTTATGCCGCGTCCGTCGCCGTCTGCTTCCTGGCCGGCTGCGTGATCGCGCTGATTCTGCGCGCGTATGATGCGCGCGACGCTGCGCCGGTGCCCATCACCGGCGGGCAGACGATCGATTTTTCCGCCTACGGTTTTACCCTCACCGTGCCGGATGGCTACAGCCTCAACGATTATACCGCCAATAACCTGAACGAGGGCGGCAGCGCGCTGTTCGCCGGCTGCGCCTATGAGGAAGGAAACGAACTATACATCTTCTGTTATCAAAATGAATCCGGCGACCGTCTGGATGCGTATGACGAGCAGGAGGTCGTCTCCTACTACGTCAGCGCGGGCTGTGACGAGGTGCGCACGCGCACGTTTGGCGGCCGCCGCTTCATCTGCTACCGCGCGTCGGTGCAGACCGAGAGCGGGATGGAGACGTGGGATACCTATGAAACCTGGGATGAATCCATCCAGATTTCCTTTGAAACGCGCATGGCCCCGGCCGATGTGCTGCCCATCCTGGCCACCATCACGTTCACCCCTCTTGCCGGAGCCTGAGTTTTCCCTCCTGACCCACTTTGAAAAGGAGCATCCGCATGGCCTTTGCACATCTGCACCTTCACACCGAATACAGCCTGCTGGACGGCGCAAACCGCATCGGCCCGCTGCTTGACCGCATCAAGGAGCTGGGCATGGATGCCTGCGCCATCACCGACCATGGCGCGATGTATGGGGTCGTCGATTTTTACACGGAAGCCAAAAAGCGCGGCATCCATCCCGTCATCGGCTGTGAGATCTATACCTGCGACAATATGGAGGATCACAGCCCGGCCAGCGGCATGCGCGCCATGAATCACCTGATCCTTCTGTGTGAAACGCAGGAGGGCTACCGGAACCTGACCAAGCTGGTCAGCGAGGGCTGGACGCGTGGGTTTTATTACCGGCCCCGGGTGGATCTGGCCTGCCTGAAAAAATATGCCGGAGGGCTGATCGCGTCGAGCGCGTGCCTCTCCGGCAAGGTGGATAAGCTCCTGCTGGACGGCAATTTTGAGGGTGCCTGTGCGCATGCCCTTCAAATGCAGGAGATCTTTGGCAAGGATCATTACTTCATCGAGATCATGGATCACGGCCTTGAAGACGAGCGCCGGGTCGTGCCGCTGCTCGTGCGCCTGAGCGAGGAAACCGGCATTCCCCTGATCGCCACAAACGACTGCCACTACCTGCGCCGCGAGGATGCGGATGCGCAGGAGGTGCTCATGTGCATCCAGACCGGCAAAACCCTTGACGACGCCAACCGCATGCGCATGGAGACCCGCGAGCTCTACGTCAAAAGCGAGCAGGAGATGCGCGCCGTGTTCCCCGACTATCCGCAGGCGCTGGAGCGCACGGAGGAAATTGCCCGCCGGTGCCAGGTGGAATTCACATTCGGCGAGACGAAGCTGCCGCGTTTCCCCACCGAAAACGGGGAAACCAGCGAGCAGATGCTCCGCCGTCTGTGCGAAGCGGGCCTGGCCGAGCGCTATCAGCCGGTCACCGAAGAGGCGCGCAGCCGGATGGAATATGAAATCAGCGTCATCAGCCGGATGGGCTATGTCGATTACTTCCTCATCGTATGGGATTTTATCCATTATGCCCGCAGCCAGGGCATCGTGGTGGGGCCCGGCCGCGGCTCCGGAGCCGGTTCCCTCGTCGCCTACTGCCTGCATATCACCCAGCTCGATCCGCTCCGGTACAACCTGCTTTTCGAGCGGTTTTTAAACCCTGAGCGCGTCTCCATGCCCGATATCGACGTGGATTTCTGTTACGAGCGCCGCCAGGAAGTGATCGACTACGTGGCCAGGCGTTACGGCTCGGATCACGTCAGCCAGATCATCACGTTCGGCACCATGTCCGCGCGCGCCGTGGTGCGGGATGTGGGGCGCGTGCTCGGCTATCCATACGCTGAGGTGGACGCGGTTTCCAAGTCCATCCCCTTTGAGTTGAATATGACGCTCAAGCGCGCGCTTGATCTCTCCCCGGAGCTGAAGCGCCGCTATCAGGAAGATCCGCGCATCACCCGGCTGATCGATACCAGCCTGGCCCTGGAGGGGCTGCCCCGCCACGCTTCCACGCATGCGGCGGGCGTGCTCATCACCGATCAGCCCGTCACCGAATATGTGCCCCTCCAGCGCAACGACGACGTCATCACCACCCAGTTCCCCATGGGCACCATTGAGCGCCTGGGCCTTTTGAAGATGGATTTTCTCGGCCTGCGTACGCTCACGGTCATCCGCGACGCGCTCGACCTGATGCGGGAGGCAGGCGTGGACATGCGAGCCGAGGAAATCCCGCTTGATGACAAAGCCGTCTACGACATGATCTCCGAAGGCGAGACGGACGGCGTGTTCCAGCTTGAATCCGGCGGCATGCGCAGCTTTCTTTCCAACATGAAGCCGCAGAATTTTGAGGACATCATCGCCGCCATTTCGCTCTACCGTCCCGGCCCGATGGATTCCATTCCCCGCTATATCGAGGGAAAAAATAACCGCCACGCCATCCAGTATCTGCATCCAAAGCTCGAGCCGATCCTTTCGGTCACCTATGGCTGCATGGTCTATCAGGAGCAGGTCATGCAGATTGTGCGCGATCTGGCGGGCTACTCTTACGGGCGAAGCGATCTCGTGCGCCGTGCGATGAGCAAAAAAAAGCACGACGTCATGGATAAGGAGCGCGAAATTTTCATCAACGGCCTGGTCGAGGATGGAAAGGTGGTCGTGCCGGGCTGCGTGCGCAACGGCGTGAGCGCCGATATCGCCAGCCGCCTCTTTGATGAAATGACGGCCTTTGCCTCCTATGCGTTCAATAAATCGCATGCGGCGGCCTATGGCGTGGTCGCCGTGCGCACGGCCTGGCTCAAGCGCCATTATCCGGTGCAGTTTTTTGCCGCCCTGCTCAATTCCGTCTCTTCAGACAGCGGCAAGGTCGCGGAGTATTCCCAATATTGCCGGAAGCATGGAATCCCCCTGCTTCCGCCGGATATCAACCAAAGTGTCCGCCGCTTCTCCGTGGGCGTTGATGCCGGCGGCACGCCGGGTATCCGCTTTGGCCTGGGCGCAATCAAATCCTGCGGGGACAAAGCCATTGATTCCATCATCGAAAAGCGCCGCAAAGGCGGGCCGTATAAGGATATCTTTGACTTCTGCCAGCGCATGGACAGCGACCAGGTCAACAAGCGCGTGGTGGAGGCGCTGATTCTTTCCGGCGCATTTGACTGCACGGGGGCGCACCGCGCACAGCTGATGGCCGTCTATGAAAGCGCGATGGACGGGGCCTCCCGCACGCGCAGGGGCAACGTGCGCGGCCAGCTCTCCCTCTTTGGCGATGGCATGCTTGAAGAGGTCACGCCGCCTTTGCCTCAGGTGGAAGAATTCAACCTTCGCACGCGGCTGAACTTTGAAAAGAGCGTAACCGGCCTGTACATCACCGGCCACCCGCTCAGCGATTATACCGAGGCTCTCTCCCGCCTGACCATGAATACCTCCCGCCTGGCGCAGCTTCTGGAAGGGATGGATCATGGCCTTGCCTCCGATGGCATGCGCGTGCAGATGGGCGGCATGCTCACCGAGGTGCGGCAAAAGGCCACCAAAGCGGGCAATCTGATGGGATTTGCCACGCTCGAGGATCTGACCGGCACCATTGAGGCACTGGTTTTTCCCAAAGTGCTCGAGCGTGTGAGCACCGAACTCGTGCCCGATACGGCGGTCATCCTTTCGGGCAGGCTGTCCATCCGTGAGGATGAGGATCCCAAACTCCTGCTGGACACCGTCGAGCCTCTGCCCACCGACGCCGAAGCCCGTCAGCTTCGCGATTCCGGCGTCGTTTCCGGCGCCTCCCCCTCTCAGCCGCTTCCCGGCACCACGCTCTATCTGCGCCTGCCGGACGAAGGGGCCATCGCCGTCATCCGTCCGATTCTCTCAAGCTCTCCCGGCTCGGTGGCGGTCATCCTCTATATCGAGAACACAGGGGCCAAGCTGCGCGCGCCGCAGAGCCTGTTTGTCACGCCGACGCGCGGACTTATGGATGCGCTCAACGATGCGCTGGGCGGAAAGAATGTGGTGCTCAAATCGTGATCCCGCCTGGCCGGGCATGCTGTCGTTACCGGTTCCCGATGAGCTGCCGGAGCGAGGCCTTGGCCAGCATTAAATCCGTAGGATCCTGTTTGATCCAGGATGAAACCATGGAACCGTGGATCAGCGCAAAAACGGCCTGTGCCGTCGTCACGCTCTCCTGCGGATCAAAGCCAAAGCGCTTGAGGTGCTCTGCATACAGAAGCTGCCAGTCTTCATAGATCTTTTTGCATGTGGTCTGGATCCGCGCATCCAGATACACCGATTCGATGGAGATCATCGACAGCAGCAAAGACGCAAAATACCGCCGCCCCAGCACGCCGTGCGCCAGGTGATCCGCCATGCGCTCAAAAGAGGCCAGCGCCGTGTCTTCGATCAGGATGTGATGGGTGATGCCATACGCCATCCTTTCATAGCTGAAACGGAGCGTCTCCTGAATCAGCTGGATCTTCCCTTCGGGAAAGTAGTAGTAAAAGCTCCCTTTGGGAATGCCGCACCGCTTGAGCAGTTCAGAGAGCGACAGGCCATAATATCCCTTCTGTGAAAACAGCTTCTCCGCCTCCGATAAGATCTTTTCTCTTTTTTCCATGATCCCATGCCTCCCAAACGCAGAAACCTGCGCAAATAGAAAAAGGCTGAAGCCCAGCGTCTGAGCTTCAGCACAGTTTGCCGATTAATTCTTTTTTCTTCATGAGAGGGCCGTTTTCCTTTGAGGAGCGGCCCTTTGTTTGGGGCAAGTTCTCCTGCTTACTCCGCCAGCGCAGCCGTGACGGCATTGCCCGCCTCATAACCGGAGGCAATGGCCCAGCCAAACAGGGTGGCGCCCATGTAGACATCCCCCTCCAGGCCGCCTACCACCTCGCCCGCCGCGTAAAGGCCGGGGATCGCCTCCTGCTGCGTGTTGAGCACCTGCATGCTGTCGTTGATGTGCAGGCCGCCGAGGGAAGCATAATAGCGGATGTGCATTTCCAGCGCATAATAGGGGCCTTCCTCGCTCTGTGCGGCCGCCGGCGTGCGGCCAAATTCATCGGCTTCACCGGAAGCAGCCGCCTCATTGAATGCCGCCGCAGAAGCGGCCACCGCGTCACCCGGCACGCCGAGCTTATCAGCCAGCTCTTCCAGCGTCTGCGCGGTCTTCATCACCGGCTGGCCGGTGTAGTCATCCGCAAGCCAGGTTTCCACGTCTTCCATCGTGTAGATGTTGGAGCCCGTCATGCCCGCGTTGAATCCATCAAACGCCGCCTGATCCATGATCAGATACTGCGCGGTATTCTCTTTCATGGCCTGCATCAGATCCCAGGCGTTGGCCTGCTCATTGAAAAAGCGCACGCCGTCCTGATTGACCATGAAGGCGCCTGCCGCATACGCGCCAGCCACGCCGGGATTGCAGTACTGCCCGAGGCCGCTGGGGAGAATCATGGAGTTGGGCTGGGTGTTGATCAGATCCATGTTGATCAGATCCGCATCCAGATCCTTCACCATCTCAATGGCGTCTCCTTCCGCGCCCGCGTGGCCCGCATAGACGAACGCCTTATACTCATCCGGCACAAGCGCATCGTTCGCGCCATAGCCTCCGCTGGCCAGAATAACCGCTTTCGCATGGATGGTATAGGCCTTGCCGTCGCCCTCGGCCTTCACGCCGGTGACCACGCCATCCTCCACAATCAGTTCCGTCGCGGGAGTATTAACCATCAGCGTGCCGCCCTCAGCCACATATTTGTCTGAAAGGCTCTGGCAGACGCCCGCACCGCGGCCCACGCCGGAGTAAGAGCGCGTCGGCTCCCCGCTCCTCTGATAAGGCACGGCAGCGCCATCCTCTGAAACGAGCCAGTCAAACGCCTCGCCGATCGTGTTGGCAAACAGCTCCACGGTCGCGCGGTCATTCTTGTTGTGGCCATTGGCCATCATGTCCTCCACCAGCTTCTCGGAAGAATCCTCATAGCCGTCCTCCTTCTGCCAGGTGGAGCCGGTGGCCATGGTGCCCGCGCCGGCCATGGCGCTCGCGCCGCCAACCACGCCCATTTTTTCCAAAACGATCACAGACTGGCCATTCTGCACGGCTGTCAGGCCTGCGCTCAGGCCCGCAGCGCCCGCGCCCACGACCACAACATCCGTATCCAGCGTGACTTCTTCCAGCTCGCCCGCCTCGACAGCGGCGGTCATCTTCTCCATATCCGCGCCGGCCTGAGTCAGCGCATCCGTCATCGCCGCTTTAAAGGCATCCGACGTGACCGTCGCACCGGCAACGGAATCCACACCGATGGTCTGATTTTCCAGCACGGCTTCCACAAGCACGGGCAGGGCCGCCTCGCCGATCCCCGCCGTCTCGCTCTGCTCGACGATCTCAATGCCGGTGATGCTCTCCGCGTCCACCGTCACGTCGATTTGAATGGTTCCATGGAAGCCGTTCGCCTCCGCGGAATACGTTCCGGGCGTCATGCCTTCCGCGCCCGCGCTCACGCAGCCCGCCGCCAGCATCATAGCGGTCAGGAAGCCTGCTGCAAGCCTCTTCATGCAAATTCCTCCTTGCATAGACGATAAACGGCCCTTTCTAGTCGACCGTCTAGTCCAGTATAGCGCGTCGTTTATTCTTTGTCAAGAGCGATAATGGATTTTTATATCGAAACCAAGACGGTCTCGTCCCGCTTCCCCGATTCTTCCGTTTTGCTGCTTTCAAAATGACATGCTTCCTGTCCGGATCGCTTCTGTGTCCGTCCAGGCGTAAAAGAGGGCTCTTGTCAGGAATGAAACAGAAGGAGAAAACAGAAGGAGAAATTCCATGAGGAAGAAACCTGCAAAACGTGCTCGTTTTTCCCAGCTCTTTCGCTGCGCCCGGTCAGGAAAATGCCTACATCCATCCGCATCGCGCTCCAAGCGCGCACATAGCCAGGCAAAACCTTTCCCATGCCATCCCTGTTATCTGCGACGGGTCGCCCTCTCGAATTCTGAGCGTTCGCCGTATTTCCTTCGGGATCACCACGCGTCCTAATTCGTCGATTCTTCGAACTATTCCCGTTGCTCGCACGAATGCAGCCTCCTTCTTTCCGCTTTCTTGGCTCCCCTAGTATGCGGAGGCAAATGGGAATTATGCGCTGTCCAGGCGCTGGGAATGGCTGGGGAAAACCGGCAACGATCCGGCCGCCTGAGAGATTTCAAAGGGAACTGCGCCGCACGGATTGGAGAAAGAGCGTGCTGCCCTTGTCAGTTCCGCGTTTTTCCGATATACTGTGTGTGCAGGCATGAGAGTGCCTGCCCGACCGACGCCATGAACAATCGCTTTCCATCAAACGGGAGGATCAACAGATGATTGACTTTGAAAATGCACGATTTCTCAAGCTCACGGCCTGCGATCCGCAGAAGAGCCTGGATATCCTTGAAAACATGCTTCTTCCGGGGGAAGAAATCGCCGCTTCCTTCAAAAGCATCCGCGATCGGGTGATTTTCACCGACCGTCGCGTGATTGCCGTCAACATGCAGGGACTCACGGGGAAGAAGACGGATTATACATCCCTGCCCTATCACAGAATTCAGGCGTTTTCTGTGGAGACCGCAGGACACATCGACCTTGACTGTGAACTGGAGCTCTGGTTTTCCGGTTTGGGGCGCGTCCTGTTTGAGTTCAGTGCCGGCGCAGAGATTGAGCAGCTTGCGCGTCTGATTGCCGGGGCGGTGCTTCCTTCTCCCCATTCCCTGTCCGGCATGGACAGATGATCGAGGTGCCCTCATGGCCGATATCACCAAGACAAACGCCATGCGCATCCTTGAACGCGCGGGGATTCCCTATGCGGTGCACACCTATTCCCCCGAAACGGGGATCGATGGCGTTTCCGTTGCCCGAACGCTGGGGCAGGATCCGCAATCGGTCTTTAAAACCCTGGTAACGCAGGGAAAAAGCCGGTCTCTTTACGTGTTTGTCATCCCCGTGTCTGCCACGCTGAATCTGAAAAAGGCCGCGGCGGCATGCGGAGAAAAATCCGTGGAAATGCTCCCGCAGAAGGCGCTTTTCCCCCATACCG
>DVMG01000159.1 GCA_018715105.1 Candidatus Ventricola intestinavium | reverse complement strand
CACTACCAAGAACTTTACAGGGCAGGCGATATTAGGCCCATAGACGGCGAAAATGGCGTGCTCGTCAATTCGTCGTTATACGCCATGCACACGGGGCTATCCCTGAAAGCAGACAGTGGAAGAGCTGAATTTATCTGATCCGTCTGCCGCCGTATCAATCTGATATGCACGGAGATTCCCATATCATAGCGATTCCCCGATACAACAAAAGATGCGAGTTGGCTGGTCCTTCTCGCATCTTTTTTCAATTTCTTTTAGGGCTTATCCTGACAGCCCCGTCCGGTAATCAACCGGATTTTTGCTTACTCCGCGCTCAGGGCATACGCTGCGGCGCTCTCGCCGGCGATCTTGCCCCAGACGATGGTGCTGGTGTTGGCCAGGCCGCCGATGTTGGCGCTTCCGCCGATGTTGGCGCCGCCGGCCAGCTCACCGGCCTCATACAGGCCCGGAATCGGGTTGCCCTCGGTGTCAAGCACCTGGGCGTCCGTGTTCATCAGCGGGCCGCCCTTTGTCAGCATGACATACGGGCAGGTCTTCACCGCGTAGAAGGGGCCCTCCAGCTTCATCATGGATTCCGGCGCACGGCCAAACGCCGTATCCTCACCAGCCTCCACGTCCGCATTGTAGGCTTCCACGGTCGCCGCGAGGCCCTCGGCATCCACGCCGATCTTTTCGGCCAGCTCCTCGATCGTGTCCGCCGTATAAACACAGTTTTCCTCGGCGAGCAGCTCGTCAAAGCGCGCCCAGTTCTCGTCGCCGCTGATGATGGAATCCTGCGTGTCGCGCATCTCCTGCGTCAGGATCATGTAAACCAGGTTGTGCGGCGCGTTGGCATAAGCCGCCTTGCGCTCGCTGTCCAGCGCATCATACTCGTTAACCATGCGCTCGCCGTTCACATCCACCCAGATGACGCCCGCATAATCCTTGACGACTGCGGAATCGGTCAGGTCAAAGCCGCCCACGGGAATGCCGCCCGGATACGCCGGCAGATAATCCATGTTGGAAAGCTGCGCGCCGGCCTTCAGCGCAAAGCGGTAGCCGTCGCCCGTCACAAAGGACGGCGCCATGGTCAGCACATTCTCGTAGTTGTACTCGTGCAGGAGCTCTTCGTTGTGGCCGTAGCCGCCGCTGGCCAGGATGGTTGCCGGCGCGCGGAACTCGCGGCCATCGGTGAGCACAACGCCCTTCACGGCGCCGTCCTCCACGAGGATATCCGCCACCTCGGTGTTCAGCATCAGGCTCACGTTGCCGGCCTCCACCTGCTCGTCAAGCAGCGGGCGGATGAGCTCCACGATCGCCTTGCCGCCGCCTGTGACGCGATACTCACGCGGCACGTTGAAGGCATCATAGGAAGAGGACATCTTCGGCTGACGGTCGCCAAAGTCGGCGCCCAGGGAGTCCAGCCAGTCCACGGCCGCTGCGGCGTTCTCGGTGTGCTTCTGGGTCAGCTCCGGAATGTTGGTTCCGCCGCCCATGCGCACGATGTCCTGGGCGAAGTTTTCAGGGCTGTCCTCCACGCCCGCGTCAATCTGCATCTGCGCGCCCGCGGCAGACGTCGTGCCGCCGGCAAAGCGGATGGAGCCGCCCACGTCGTCATTCTTTTCAATCAGGTAAACCTTCGCGCCGGCCTCCGCCGCGGCGATGGCCGCGTTCATGCCGGTCGAACCCGCTCCCACGATGATGACATCCGGATCTTCAAACGCGGGCTCCACAATCTCTTCCGGAGCCGCTTCACGGGATTCAAGATCCTCCGGTGCAAGGCCCGCCGCCGCAAGAGCCGCCTTGGCAGCCTCCAGCACGGCGTTGCTGGTGATGGTCGCGCTGGCCACGATATCCACGTCGACAGCGTTTTGCTCAACCATGGCCGCCGGCATCTGCTCAATCGCTTTGGAGCCGATGCCGTCCGTCTCCGAGGCGCCCTCGGCGGACGCCCCCACAATCGCGCCATCCTCAATGTCCAGCGTGACCGTGACATCGCCGCCAAAGCCCTTAGCCGTTGCGGAATATTCCTGTGCCGAGCCCACGGACGCAAACAGCGCCAGCGTGAGCACCAGAAGCAGGCTGATGCCGATTCTGGTCTTCTTCATGGTCATCCTCCTTTAGATCTGTTAAAAAATCTCCTTGGAAAGGCCTTTTCCGTTCTTTTTCCTTTCCGATTGACAATTATAAAATATTTAATTAGTTATGTCAATCTATATATTTCCCAATTTCAGAATCTTTTGGGTTCATGCCGCCGGTTTTCAATACCACATCCAGCCGTCAAACCAGTTCATTGCGTCGCACCAGGCCCGCGGCACTTCCAGACCGGATGCCAGCGGATAGAACGCGATAAACAGGATCACCGCCGCCGCGCACAGAAGCGCTGCCAGCCCATGGGACGCCCTGCGGCTGTGGCGCTCCAGATAGCGAAGAGCCTGCGCCGTGGCCAGGATGATGAACGGCACGCTGGCAAAATAGTGATAGATAAACGTAAGCCGCGAAACCAGCACCCAGGGCAGATACGCCGACAGGAAGCCCACCGCGATCACAGGAAGCGCGCGGTCATACGGATCGTCGCGCCCGGGGATCACGCCCAGGGCGGGCAGCGCATGGCGGTACACGCTGTAGCCGAGCACAAAGAGAATGCCGGCGAGCCCTGTCCACCACACGGCAGGGTTGCCAAACGCCATGATCGTGGAAACCATGCCCGGCGCAGGATAATCCGCCGAGTAATACCACATGGGCTTGATGATCAGCGGCCATTCATACCATGGAGAGGAGAAGAAGTGCGTGGCCTCCAGGCCGCTGTGGTACTCGAACATCAGCACCTGCGCATCCCAGATGCGCTCAAACGTGCGCATGTTCCATTTGACCTCGCCATAGGCGCTCAGATACGGGATATAGCTGAGTACATAGATCACAACCGGAACGATCACAAAGAAGATCACGCACGCGCCGATGGTGATCGCGCCGCACCGGGCAAAGCTGCGCGCGGCGCGGGCAAACACCGGATCCTCGTCCCTGTGCGCAGCTGCGTAGCGGCTCTGCTTCCACAGCCCAAAGAAGCGGGCGAAGAACAGCACGGCCAGGCCCACCGCGCCATAACAGCCGATCCACTTGCTGGCAATGGCCAGGCCCATGAAAATGCCGGAAAACGCCAGCGGCACAAGCGTCTGCCAGAGCTTCTGGCGATAAAAGCTCATCTTCATCCATCGGGCCATAAACAGGAACATCACCATCATGAACAGCACGGGGAACGAGTCGATGGTTGCGATGCGCGTCTGCGTGTAGTGCATGCAATCCGCCGCCAGCAGCAGCGTGCACAGCGCCGCCCAGCGCGTGCGCGAAAGCAGCTGCTTGGAAAGCAGATACATCGCCGGCAGCATCAGCACACCGGTGAGCGCGCCCGCAAAGCGCCAGGCAAAAGGCGTCATCCCCATCAGGCGGATGCAGAGGCTCATGAACACCTTGCCAAGCGGCGGATGCGTCGTCTCGTAGGTGTACAGAGAATGGGCATGCTCATAACCCGTGCGCGCATGATAGATCTCGTCAAAATACATACTGTTATAATAGGTGGGCTTTTCCGGCACAGTATCCTGCTCATCGATCAGGAGCGAAGCATCCGCTCCGCGGCCTTCCAGCGAGCCCTGGGCCTGTGCGCTCACAGGCTCGATGACACGGCCTTCCCCGTCTACGGCCGCAACCTCCCACAGCGCGGAACCCGCGCCCTCAAACGTCACCCGCACATAACGCCCGGAGAAAGGCAGCATGCCGCCGGACACGCCGGAAACCTGCCCATCCGCATCATAGGTCGGTGTGCGCACAGCCAGCCATTTGAAGCACTCACCCCGGTCGAAAAACGCGTCCGTCTCTTCCGAATAAGTCACGCCGTCATCCGACGTGGCAACGGAGAAAGCGGTGTCCGAGATGCCGCCGTAATAATAAAGGTGGAAGTTCTCATAGTGCTCTCCCAGGTCAATCACCACCGATTCGCCCTGCGCGGTGGAAGCATAGCCCGTCTGCGGCGCGCTGGTGGCGCCCAGATTCCAAAAACCCACGACGGCATACACAGCCGTCAGCGCCATCATCACGGCATAGTCACGCCCCGTCATGCGCAGGCGATACTCCTGCCCATGCAAAAGCTCCTCGCGCATCCGCCTTTGCGCAGCCGTTTCTCCATGCGCGCGGCCCGCTCCCTGCGCGGGCTCCTGATCCGCCCCGCGTCCATGCGGCGCTCGCAGGCGCAGCGTCAACGCCGGCGCCCCCATGCACAGCCTTGCAGCGGTAAAGGCCGTCAGCCCCGCGGAGGCCAGCTGAACCGCGCTGATCAGGTATCCCAGCCCCATATTCGGCGCAACGAGATAATCAAACGCCAGCACCACGCCGATGTTCACCGCTGAAGCCGCGCTCGCCAGCACGGCAGACAGGAGCAGTCGAACGTCGCCCGTCTCCACATACGCAAAGAACAGCAGTGCCAGGGCCGGCAGGATGTAGCGCTCATGCATCTTGGTTCCCAGCACAAAGACCAGCTGCATCGACAGCGCGGCGGCGGTAAACAGCCGTTCTCTGCCCTTTCCCTTCCAGTATACGGCCATGCCCGCGGCGAAAGACAGGGCCATCAGCGTATACCCGATCTGCGCATACGTAACCGGCCCGAAAACCGCCGTGCTTTCATCCACCCAGTTCCCGCCGAGCAGGAACATCAGGTTGCCGGTTGAAAGCGTCGCATGGTTATAGCCGGAGAGCGTCGTCCGGTACAGATCAAAGAGCCACGCGGCCGGGTTTTCCCCCCAGGCAAACGGCAGCACGATTCCAAGCGTCACGACCAGGCCGGCAAGCAGGCCTGCGGCGATGCGCCTGCCCGTGCCCGCGTGCGTGAATCCTTCCTTCATGAGCGCGGCAAGGCCCAGCGGCGCAAGCAGGCCCGCCTGCGGCTTGGTCAGAACCGCCAGCGCGAAAAGCGGGAGGGCCGTCTGCCAGCGGCCCTCCCGGGCCTCCAGCAGCGTCAGGCACAGCATCAGGCACAGCACCGCGTCAATCTGTCCCCAGCAACTGCCGGTGATCAGAAAGGCCGGATTCAGCGCCAAAATGGCGGCGAGCCCCAGCGCGGCGGCCGTGCCCATGCGGCGCTTCGCCGTGTGGTAAAGCAGGGCCGACAGCGCGATGTCGCAGGCGATGGGCACCAGTTTGATGAACGCCTGCATCCCCATGGAGGCAAGCGGGATCCCCAGCAGATTGGCCAAAATCCCCTGAACACCCAGCACAAGCATGTAAGCAGGCGGATAATCACAGAAATATCCCTCTTCGTAGAACGAAGCCGGTCCGCCTTCGGCCATTCGCCCTGCCCAGGCACCGAAGCACCCCATGTCCACGCCATAGCCCGGCACGGTTAAGGCCAGGGCCGCGCGCAGCGCAAAGGCTGCCGCCAGCAGGGCGATCAGCAGGCGGAGGGCCGTTCCCTCCTGCCTTTCGGGGCCGCTTTCACGCGCCAGCAGCACGCGCACAGCCCCAAACGCCATCAGCATGTACACCGCCGCCGCACCAATCAGCAGAGGAATGCTTCTCTCCTGCGCGGAAACCGGCTCCTCCTGCGCGTGCTGCGGAGCGGGTGTCGCAATGTCAAGCACGGTCTCCCCCACCGGCACGCTCTCCACCTGCTCAAGCGTCACGTCGGTAAACCAGGCCCTGCCCGTGTTTTCCGAGCCATAGCCGCCCAGGCGCACGGCAACCGTCGCCTCGCGCTGGCCCTCTCCCGTGCGGGCATAGAGTGTGAGGGCTTCCCACTGCCCATCCGTGTCGTGCACATCCTGGCTGGTCCCGTAAATGCCGATGAAGGAGATATTCGCGCCGAGCAATCCTTCGCCGCAGTCCTCAGCCATCACCCGCGCGCTCAGGCGGTATGTGGCGTTCTCCTGCACCGCCACGGTCTGCTCAAACCGCGCGTCATTGGCAGCGGCGTTTTCCACCAGCGCCGCCGTCGTGCCGTCCTCAAGGGTCACCGCTTCCAGAAACGACGCTCCATAGCTGGTCACCCACATGCCCGTTTCCCAGCCATCCGGCATGCCGTTTGTGACAGCGGAAAAATCGCCGTTTTCAATCCGATTCCCTTCCTGAAGGGGCTGCTCCTCCTCCGGGCGCAGGGCAAAAAACAGCCCCGCCGCTCCCACGAGGAGCGCGAGCGCCAGCGCCGCAAGCCATACGGCGCGCTGCTTTTCTCTTTTCATCCAAGTCCTCCAGCCAATGCGTGAATCATGCCCCGATTTTCTCTGCCCGTTTTGCCGGGCAGGGGAAGGGGCCGGTCTCTGCATGGTTTTTTGCCAGCCGATGCCGGATAGAAAAGGGCTCCGCTCCGGGCAGCGGCGCGCACGCGCCCGCCCGATGCGGCAGCCCTCTTTTGTATGCTCAGGTCTATTGTACCGCGAAATGGGGCAAAAAGCAATTCCTTCCCGCTAGAACGCAGGCCCGCAGTAGGGAAACGCATCCCGGATATGCGTCAGGCGTTCCCCCTGAATTTCAATCACATCAAAACGCGCCTGCTTCCCCAGCAGCCCGTTTTCAGCCATATAGCAAAGCGCTCCCCGGCAAATGCGCTTTTGCTTGGCCGGCGTCACCGCCTCGCGTCCATGGCCCAGGCCCTTTGTGCGCATCTTGACCTCGATAAACACCGTGCATTCGCCGTCGCGCGCGATCAGATCGATCTCCGCTCCGGGAAAAACGGCGTTGTGCTCCAGGATCTCATATCCCAGCGCGACAACATGCTGTTCGGCGCGCAGTTCGCCAAGCCGGCCCTGCAGATAGGCGTCTTCTTTCATGGCATTTTCCTCACACAGACACAAAGTGTCCGATAAACGTGCGCCTGTGCGCCGGGCATGGGCCATATTGCCGCAGCGCGGCAATATGCTGCGCCGTACCGTATCCCTTGTTTTTCGCAAACCCGTACTGGGGATACTGCGCGTCCAGTTCGCGCATCAGGCGGTCGCGCGTCACTTTGGCCAAAATCGACGCGGCCGCGATGGAGTAACACTGTGCGTCGCCATGCACGATTCCGTGCACCTCACCGCGCACATCAAGCCTGTCCACAGCATCCACAAGAAAAAGGTCGCACGGAGCCTCCCGCGCCGCGTCGGCCATCGCCCGCCTGGTCGCCTGCAGAATGTTGTCCCGATCGATCTCTTCGGCGGAAGCCAGCTTAACACACGCATACACAGCCGTCTCCATGATCCGGTCATAGAGCGCTTCGCGCCGCTTTTCGGTGAGCTTCTTGCTGTCATCCACATAAAGCAGCAGCGGCTGCGGCGGCATGATCACGCACGCCGCCGCCACAGGGCCGCACAGCGGGCCGCGCCCCGCCTCATCAATGCCCGCAAACGCCCTGCCCGTCTGCCAGAGGGCCCGGTCGGTTTGGGTGATCTCCTGAAGCCGGGCATTCCAGTCCTTTTTCACGGCGTATCCCCTTCTTTTTCCCGGGAAAACCGGGCGCGTTCCTCCTGCGGCGCCCTCGGGGGCAGCTGCAGCGTCACGCGGCCCAGCCTGCCCGCACGGAATTCATCCAGCACCACCGCTGCGCCGCGTTCCGTGTCGGTTTCCCCGCCCGGAAGCAGCCATCCCCGCCCGCGGCAGGCGGCCTCCAGCAGGGCCGGACCGCTCTCCCGTTTCCCCCGCAGATGGAAGCGGGCGTCAACCGCCTCCGGCTTGTCCTGCATGAGCCGTTCCAGCAGACGGATGGCCAGCATCTGCTGATCCATGATCCTGTCGCGAATCGTGCCCACGAAAGCCAGCGCACGCGCGTCCTCCTGATCCTCGATCTTGGGCCAGAGCAGGCCGGGCGTGTCCAGCAGTTCCAGATAGGGCGTGATGCGCACCCACTGGTTGCTGCGGGTCACGCCGGGGCGGTCCCCCGTGCGGGCGATGGCCGCGCCGTTGAGCTTGTTGGTAAAGGTCGACTTGCCCACGTTGGGCACCCCCACGATCATCGCGCGCACGGTCTTGCGGGCGCCTCGGGCCGCCATGCGTTCAACGGCCTCGCCGGCCAGGCGCTCAATGCGGTTGGTCACTTCCTTGGCCCGCCCCTTTACGCTGTCAAAGCTCATGCATTCAAGCCCCTGCGCACGGTAGAAGGCCAGCCAGGCGCGCGTCAGCCGCTCCTCGGCCAGGTCGGCTTTGTTGAGCACAAGCAGCCGGCGCTTGCCCGCCGTCATGCCGTCCAGATCCGGATTCCGGCTGGCGCGCGGGATGCGCGCATCGCACAGCTCCACCACCACATCCACACGTCCGAGCTGCCCGGCCAGCTGGCGCCTGGCGCGGGCCATGTGCCCGGGATACCAGTTTATTTTCTCTTCGCCGGCGCGGAGCATGGTTTCCCCCCGGTCTTCCCGGTCATGCATGCGCAGCCCCCCTCTCGCTCCTGATTTCTCATCCCACTTCTTTTCTCATCCCACTTCGTCCTGCTTTCCCGTGATGGAACGCATCGCTGCCTTCAGGCCGGCGCTTTCTTGAAAGCAGCCGCCCCGGATGACAAAAAGGCCGCCGGAAACCCGGCGGCCTCTGGTGCGCAATTACCTCTCCTTAATCTTGGCGGCTTTGCCGGACAGATTACGCAGATAGTACAGCTTCGCACGGCGAACCTTGCCGCGGCGCAGCACCGTAATCTTATCAAGACGCGGGGAATGCAGCGGGAACGTACGCTCCACACCGATGCCATAGGAAACGCGGCGCACGGTGAATGTCTCACGGATGCCGCCGTTGCGCTTGGCGATGCAGATGCCCTCGAACGCCTGAAGACGCTCGCGCTCGCCCTCCACGACCTTCACCATCAAACGCAGGGTGTCGCCCACGTTGAACTTGGGAAGATCCTTCTTGAGCTGCTCGCTCTCAATCGCACGGATGATCTCGCTCATGGGTCGATTTCTCCTTTCATCATAGGCGTTCATGCGCGGCGGGACTTCGCCGGCAGCGGAACGTCCGTTTCATACGGAGTCGATTGTATCACACAATCCCCTTGTTTGGCAAGAGAAATTTTCCCTTTTTAAGACATTTGCCGCTTTTTTCGCTTTACATGCCTCCGCACGCCCCTTTTCTGAATCCATGAAGGATCCGCCGCGCGGGCCGGCGTGTCATTTGCGCAGCGCCTCAAGGGCTGTATCGATCACAAGAAGCGCGTCCTTGGGATCGATCTGCCCGGCCAGCACCGGATCCAGCACGCTGCACAGCAGGCTGCGCAGCGCCGGGCCGGTCTCCCCCGCGTTCATCATGGGCAGCCAGATGGCGTCGTCCTGCCAGACCGCCCGGTCTCCCAAAATGAGCTGCGCCTGCATATCCTCGCACCAGAATTCCATCGCCTGAATGCCAAGCGCCTGCTCGGCCTCGTGCCCGCTTTTAAAGACGCATACGCCCGCCAGTTCAAAGGAACGGATGGGCAGGCCGGCCGTCGTGGGATAGGGCATGAGCACCAGCTCAATCCCGTTTTCCTCCAGCTGCTCTGCATAGAGGGCGCTGTCGCGTTCCATCCAGTCGATAAAAATGGCGGTTTCCCCCGCGAGAAAGCGTTCAAGCGCCTCCTCCCGGCTCTGAGCCATGCCGATGCCGCCCTGCTGCACCCGGTCACGCAGCCAGCTGAGCCCGGCCAGTGCGGCAGATTCCCCCGCCCGGCTTTTTTGCCCGTCTTCGGAAAGCAGCGTTCCCCCATAGATCGACTGGATCAGCGCCTCGATGGCGGCGCAGTCCTGCACCCTGGCGGGCCATATCTCCATGGCCGCTGTGCCGGAGAGATAAAACTCTTCCAGGATCTGATCCATCTCCGACGGATACCAGACAGGGTGCTCCTTATAGTCAATCATGTATCCCAGGCGTTCCTGCTCCAGCATCCGCCGGTTGACGGCCATCTGCCTGTGATGGGCCGCAAGCGGCGCCATGATCATCTCCCCCTCCCACATGCACGCGGAAATCACCTGCGGCTGCATCTGCGCCTGATCGGCAACGCGCCCGCCCAGCGGCGCCAGCATGCCCTCTCTGGCCCATGCAGAGGCTTCGCCCGGCGCGCACACGGCAATCTGCGGCGCTCTGTCCGACAGGATCCGCTCCCGCAGGCTCTCGCCCGTCTCCTCCTCGCAGATAGCCGTCCATTCCGCTTGGGGATAGGCTCTTTGCGTCAGTTCGATCAGCCTGTGCGCCTGCTGCACATCCAGCGTTCCCTCGGCAAAGTATACCTGCATCTGAGTCTGGGCGGCGGCGCCCGCCGCCCCCAGGAGCATCATTCCCATGAGAATCCACGCGGCCGCGCTCTTCATCCTCTTCACACATTCTCCCTCCTTGTCCTCATGCTCCATGTATACACAGAGGAGGCGGGTGTGATGCATCATAAGCGCATAAAAAACACGCCGCGCAAAAAGCGCGGCGGATTCCGGCCGTTCCGGCGTCACAAAAGGGCCCTTTCCCGCCGGCCGGTGAAAGCGCGGCGCGAAGACCTTTACAGCATGCTGGCCAAAAAAGCTTTGAGCCGTTCGGATTGGGGCGCAGCGAGCACCTGCGCGGGCTCGCCCTGCTCACAGATGACGCCGCCGTCCATGAAAACCACTCGGTCGGCGACAGCACGGGCAAACCCCATCTCATGCGTGACCACAAGCATGGTCATGCCATCCTGTGCCAGATCCTGCATGACGCCCAGCACCTCGCCCACCATCTCCGGGTCCAGCGCGCTGGTCGGCTCATCAAAGAGGATCACTTCCGGATCCATGGCCAGCGTGCGGGCGATGGCCACGCGCTGCTTCTGGCCGCCGGAAAGCTGGCGCGGTTTGGCGCTGACATAGGCGGCCATGCCGACCTTTTTCAAATACTTGAGCGCGTTTTGCTCGCTCTCCTCCCGCGAGCGCCGGAGCACCTTCATCTGGCCCGTCATGCAGTTGGCCAGCACATCCATATTTCCAAAGAGGTTGAACTGCTGAAAGACCATGCCCACCCGCGCATGATACTGCGGCATGTTCACCTCCCCCGAGAGAATATCCTGCCCATGATAGAGGATGCGCCCCTCGTCCGGCGTTTCCAACAGGTTGATGCAGCGTAGGAGCGTGGACTTTCCCGAACCGGAGGAGCCGATGATGCACGTCACCTGCCCCTGATCGGCCGAAAGATCGATGCCGCGGAGCACCTCATGGCTGCCAAACGACTTTTTAAGCCCCTGGACCTCAATTACGCTTCCCATCGCTTGACGACCTCCTTCTCATTTTCAGCCGACACCTTGATTTCCGCGCGGCTGTCGCTCTGCGAGCCGTGAATGACATAGCTGTCCGGACCATCCATCTTCTTCTCGACCAGGCGCAGAATCCGGCTGACCGTCAGCGTAAGCACGAGATAGATGACCGCGACAATGAAATACACCTCAAAATAGCGGAAATATGTGCCCGCCGCGCTCTTGGCCTGGAAAAACAGCTCGCTCACCGCGATGACATTGAGCACGGAGGAGTCCTTGATGTTGACAATGAATTCATTGCCCACGCTGGGCAGGATGTTGCGGATGGCCTGCGGCAGCACAACCGTGGTCATCGTCTGCCAATGGGTCATGCCGATGGCATGCGCGGCCTCAAACTGGCCTTTATCCACGGAAATGATGCCTCCGCGGATAATTTCGGCCATGTATGCGCCCGTGTTGATGGAAATCACGAAGATGGCCGCGGCCGTGTGATCCATGTCAAGGCCCAGATACTGCATGGAACCGTAGTAGATCACCATGGCCTGCACGATCATGGGCGTGCCCCGGAACACCTGGATATATACGTTCATCAGCGCATGCGCACACCCCAGCAGCGCACGGCGCACACGCCCGGCCCCGCGCGGCAGCTCCACGGTGCGCACAATGGCCACAAGCAGGCCAAGCACAAAGCCAAGCACGGTGCCCGTCAGGGAGATAAGCAGCGTCATGGCTGTGCCGGAGGCAAACAGGGGGCCATATTGCTCCAGCAAAAAGCCCACCCAGCCAAAGAATGTTGTCGGCATCTGGAGATTCTCCTCTTTCTCTCGTTCTGCGTGAAAAAAGGGACTGCCTGCGTCCTTCAGGCAGTCCCCCCTGCATGCTTTATTCGCTCAGAGGCTGGGCCGCAACCACCGCATCCATGATCGCGTTGCGCTCTTCCTCCGTGATTTCAGCGAGGATGGCGTTGATCTGCCCCGCCAGCTCGCTGCCCTTCTGCACGCCCACGGCGATCTGGCTGTCGTCCGCCGAGATTTCAAACCCGTTTCCCTCTTCAAAGGAGACATAGGTCAGCTCGGGGTTGGAGGTGATGGCGGATACCGCGCCCGGGCGGTCTGCGATATAGCCGTCAATGGCGCCGGCCGTCACAGCGACCATCATCGCCGGGAAGGTCTCCATCGCAGGCTGCTTGGACACGTCGGGGATCTGATCGATCACATTATAATGGAACGTATTGAGCTGCCCGGTGATCTTTGCGCCGGCAAAATCAGCGAGGGACTGCGCACCGGCATAGGCGCTGTCCTTGCGCACGACGACGCACAGCTCGGTGGTGTAATACGGATCGGTGAAGTCAATCGTCACCTTGCGCTCCTCCGTGGGGCTCATGCCGGCGATGATGCAGTCGATCTTTCCGCTCATCAGCGCGGGAGCCAGGCCGTCCCACTCTGTTTTGACGATTTCAAGCTCTCTGCCCAGTTCCTGCGCAATGATCTTGGCGATGCGCACGTCGTATCCATCGGCATAGCCGCCGGCGGCAATGGCCACGGCCTCCTCGCTCTCCCCGCTCTGGGTCCAGTTATAAGGAGCATAATTGCATTCCATGCCCACCTTCAATGTTTCGCACACGCCCGCGGCGGCGGCCAGCGCAAGCAGGAGCGCCAGCATTCCAGCAGCAATCCTTTTCATCTTTTTATCCTCCCGGTCACGTGGGGCCGGCCAGGCCGCCCGCACGTTTTGAATACGCATATCTTACTGCCGCGCACGGGAAATGTCAATCAAAATACAAAATAAGCGCCTCAATTTTGTATTTTTTACAAAATTGAGGCGCTTTTAACGCCTTTACGGCCGCTGATCCTCTCCGCATTCATGGATTGCACAAAGCCGAAAGGGATTTCAGACATCGTTTTTTGTCCCACGTGCCTTACGGCAGGAGCATGGCCTTGATTTCGGGAATGGATTTCCCCTCGGCGCGCAGGGAACGGATGAGCGTAATGCGTACCACGCTTTCCTGCCTGCGGTAACGCCGGGTGAGATTTTCCTCCGCCTGTTCAAAATGCAGGAGCCCTTCTTCGGTGTAAAACTTGAGTGTGCTGTAACGAACGCCCGTCAGCCTGACCAGCTCACCGATTGTCACATACTCCGCCTGCTCAATGACCTCCATTTTTCTCTGCCTTGACATTCTTCACCGGCCTTTCTCAGGAGAGCAGCATCAGGCTGGTGACAAATGCGCCCATCATGTCATCAATGGTTTCCACCATTTTGCGCACCATCCTGCCTTTCGGTGTATCGGATATCCGGTCGATTTTCTCCTGCATCTCCCTGCGCTCAAACTCGGAAAAATAGGTCTTCAGGCACTTGCCGCGCTCCAGCAGCACCACGAGCGCGGCGACATCCTCGGTGATTTCCCCGTCTTCCAGAAGTTCGGCACGCACCATGTCGATGACGCCATGAATCGCCTCCCGCTCCGGAATAAAGCCCTTTCTGTCTCCAAAAAAGCCGGTCTTCGCTTCCCTGGCCAGGCCCATTTTGACGAGGCTTCCGCCCACATCCTCCATCAATTCGCACAGGCGTTTATCGTTCAGCGAGAAGTTATATTCCGAAAGGATCCTTTCCATCTTGACCGGGCTCCCCTGATCAAGGAAGCGATACAGCGAGGCCAGGCGCGTCATTCCCTCCGGCAGTGCGCCGGTGACCGTAACGGCTTTTTCATCGATCTCAAGAATTCCTTCCATCTGCATCTGCAAAAGCCCTGCCGCGACCAGACACACCTGCCGCTCCCGGTTGAAGCTGGAAATCCTGCCTTTCTCATCGGCGGCGCACACCATATATTGCTCGATGAGGGTCATATCCTTCATGTGCATTCCTCCTGTCTTGGGGTTCAATCGGCATTCGCGG
>DVMG01000023.1 GCA_018715105.1 Candidatus Ventricola intestinavium | reverse complement strand
CATGGCAAACCCTCCTTCGGGCTTTTGTCTTTTTACCATTATAACATGCCGTCACGGGAAAGGAAAAGAAAAAATATCCCTCTTCCCGGTTTGACAAATGCGCCATGCGGGAGTATGATAAAGCGTACTTGCCGCACACCTAGGCGGCACGGGAAAAAGGAGAGCATGGCTGTGGAAAATATCGCATACTACAACGGAAAGATCTCCTCCATCGAGGAGATGATGATCCCCATGAATGAGCGCAGCAGCTACTTTGGCGACGGCGTGTATGACGCAATGTTTACGGTTGAGCATGTGCCGCTGCAGCTTGATGACCATCTGCGCCGTTTTTACCGCTCGGCCGAGCGGATCGACATCCGGATCCCCATGCCCTTTGACGAGCTGCGCGCGCTCGTGCTGGATTTCTGCCGCCGGGTGGACAGCCCGGATGCCATGGCCTATGTGCAGGCGACGCGCGGCGTGGGCATGCGCGGCCATGCCTACCGCTTTGCGGGGGAAAAGCCGAGCCTCTGGGTGTGGGTCAAGCCTGATTCGCTGGATCCCCTTGACAGGTCATACCGGTGCATCACATGCGAGGATACCCGTTTTTTCCATTGCGATATCAAGACGATCAACCTTCTGCCCAACGTGCTTTACACCCAGCGCGCGGAGGCGGCCGGCTGCGAGGAGGCCATCCTGCACAGGGGAAACCGCGTGACCGAATGCGCGCACTCCAATGTGCATATTCTGAAAGGTGGTGTGATGAAGACCGCGCCGTGCGATCATCTGATCCTGCCGGGCATCACTCGGGCGCACCGCATTGCCCAGTGCCGCGAGATGGGCATCCCGGTGATCGAGGAGCCGTTTACACTCGAGGAGATGATGGAAGCAGACGAGATCTTCTTTACCAGCGCGAGCGCGCTTTGCTGCCGTGTGGGAGAAATCGACGGCAGGAGCGTGGGCGGACGGGCGCCGGAACTGATCAGGCGCATCCAGAAGGCCGCGTGGGACGAGGCGCTTGACGAGGTTCGCCGGCTCAGCGAATGAGCGGCGCGGCAAGATCCCCCGCAAGCGCGGGAGACCAGGAAAAGGAAAGCGGGCCCTGCGCCGCGCGGAACCGGCGCGAGTGGGGCGCAGCGCACGTGGAACAGAGGGAGATTTCCCGGAAAGGCGGAGAAACCCGTATGCAGAATGTCGCATATTACAACGGAAAAATCGCGCCCATCGAGGAGATGATGGTGCCGATGAACGACCGCGCCTGTTACTTCGGCGATGGCGTCTATGACGCCACGTGTGTGGTCAACCACGTGCCGATGGCGCTTGATGAGCATATTGACCGCATTTACCGCAGCGCCGGGCTCATTGAGATCGAGATCCCCATGGAAAAGGCGGAGATGAAGCGCATCCTGCTCGATCTTGTCTCGCGGGTGGAGGGCGATGTGCACTTTCTATACTGGCAGATCACGCGCGGCGTGGGCATGCGCGGCCATGCATACAGCAGCGCCGGCAAAAAGCCAAGCCTCTGGGCCTTTGTGCGGCCCAGCACGATGCGCGATCCCTACGGTGCCTATACGTGCATCACGGTGGAAGACAAGCGGTTTTTCTACTGCAACATCAAGACGATCAACCTGCTGCCCGCCGTCATGGCCAACGAGCATGCGGAGAGGGCCGGCTGTGACGAGGCGATTTTCCATCGCGGCGAACGGGTGACGGAGTGCTCACACTCCAACGTGCACATCATCAAGGACGGCGTTTTGAAAACCGCGCCCTGCGATGAGCTGATTCTGCCGGGCATCACCCGTGCGCATATCCTGGCCATCTGCCGGCGGGAGGGGATTCCGGTGGTGGAGGAGCCTTTCACGCTCAGGGAGATGATGGAAGCGGACGAGGTTTTCTTCTCCAGCTCCAGCGCGCTGACAAGCCGCGTGGTAAAAATCGACGGCAGGCCCGTCGGCGGGAAGGACGAGGCGACCTTTGCCCGCATCCGCGATGCATACCAGCTGGAGATGAAGCGGGAATGCGGCCTTTTGTAAGCCGCTGCCGGAGCGGCCCGGGTCATTTCTTCGGAAACTGCGCGCGAAGTGCGGCAAACAGCGGATCAAAACGCTTTTTCTGAGCGGAACGGCATACGCAGAAATACGTTGCATGGGCATCCTCATCGTCGATGGGGATGCTGATTTTTTTACTCCGGGGGCCCTCCGGGCTGAGGGCGGCATCCGTCACAAAGCTGGGAAATGCGCTCGTGCCCGCGACCTCGCCAAACGCATCGAATTCATTCATCATCAGAAAATGGGCGTGGGGCAGTTTTTCCCGCACAAGGTCATACCAAAATCCGATTTGGGTGTAAAGCAGCAGGTTCAGCCCGTCGATATCCCGAAGGCTCAGCGACCGTCGCGCGGAAAGCGGGTGATCCGGCGGCACGGCAAGGCTCAGATGCTCTTCCCGGTAAGCCAGGGCAAAGAGATCCTCCCCCTCGGGCGGCGCATGCAGGACGACGAGCTGATACGCATCCCGTGCAAGCCCCTCCAGCAGCGCTTCATCTGTCCGCACAATTTCGGAGGAAAGGGTGATACCGGCATACAGCTGGGAGAGCAGCGGCACGATGTCCGCCACCGGAACCGGCGCACAGGCGCCCAGCGTGATGGTGTGCCGGCTCTTGTCAAACCGGCGTATCCGCTCCACCATCTCTTCCTGCTCCCTGAGCAGCCCGGCTCCCAGCTCGGCGGCCAGGCGGCCGGTTTCATTGAGCGTAATGCGGTTTTTTGTCCGCTCAAAGAGCGGCACGCCTATCTGCCGCTCCAGCCGTTTCATGGCCTGGCTCAGCGCGGGCTGAGAAATGTGCAGGCGTTCGGCCGTGGCCAGGAGTGTACCGCACTGGGCAAACGTGACCAGCTGCTCAAGCGTATCCAGATCGATCATGCGGAGCCCTCCGGGAATCAGTATTTGTTTCCATTATAGCACAAGTTGCAGCCGGTATTGTACATAAAAAGAAAAAGGGGTTACAATAGGGGTGCAAACCGAGAAAACAGTCAGGAGGATTGAGACGATGAACATGGAATGGATCACGCTGAATAACGGCGTAAAGATGCCCATGGAGGGCTTTGGCGTCTTTCAGGTGCCGGATGCGGGGCAGTGCGAGCGCGCGGTGGGCGAGGCCATCCGCCAGGGATACCGGCTGATTGACACGGCGGCCGCGTATATGAACGAAACGGCGGTGGGCGAGGCCATCCGCAAGAGCGGCGTGCCGCGCGAAGAGCTGTTTATCACCACCAAGCTGTGGGTGCAGGATGCCGGCTATGAGAGCGCGAAAAAGGCCATTCAGGCCTCGCTGGACAGGCTGGGGCTTTCGTACATCGATCTGTATCTCATCCATCAGCCGATGGGCGATTACATCGGCGCATACCGCGCGATGGAGGAGGAATATGCCGCCGGCCGGCTGCGTGCCATCGGCGTGTGCAACTTTTATCCGGCCCGGTTTGCCGACCTGTGCGAGAGTGTGGGCGTCATCCCGGCGGTGAACCAGGTGGAATTGCATCCCTTCTTCCAGCAGGAAGACGCGCTCGCGCTCATGCGCGAATACGGCACGGTGCCGGAGGCATGGGGCCCCTTTGCCGAGGGCAAGCATGGCATCTTTACCCATCCGGTGCTCACGCAGATTGGGGCGAAATACGGCAAGAGCGCGGCCCAGGTCGCCCTTCGCTGGAATGTGCAGCGCGGCGTGGTGGTTATTCCCAAGTCTGTGCACAGCGAGCGCATCGCCCAGAATCTGGATATCTGGGATTTTGCCCTGGATCAGGAGGATATGAACCGGATTGCTGCGCTCGATATCGGGCACAGTGAGATCGTGGACCACAACGACCCGCGTTTTGTGCGGATGCTGCATGGCATGAAGATTCACGACTGAGCAGAAAGGCAAAAACCACAAAGCCAAAAAGGACGGCCGCCGCTTTTCCCGAACCGGGGAAAAGCGGCGGCCTGCGTATACGCAAAATCCGGGACGCGGCCTGCCGCGCTAGAGAGACAGGCCTCTTTCCTTTTTCAGGGCCAGATACAGCATGCCGTCGCTCTGCGCCACCTGTGTGCGGGACAGGGAAAGCTTCCCCTCACAGCAAAGGCGCATCAGAGCCACGCGCACCAGGGTGGGCAGAAGCTGCTCCAGACGCAGATAACTGCTCTCGGTCTGCCGCCTGAGCAGTTCCGAGGTGCCGTAGATCGCGAAGATTTCATAGCGGTAGCGGGAGGAAAGGCGGTCGGCAAAGCGGTCGGCCAGATGCGGTGTGCGGAAAGAATAATATTCAAGCAGGCGCTGGATCTCGGCGATATCCGCAAAGACGCCGCTCACACAGGCGTCGTTGCGGAAGGGTTCAAGCAGAGTGAGGATGCGTTCGCAGTATCCCTGTGTTTCATTTCTTGCAATCAAGTGCGGGCCCTCCCATTTTCAGATCTGTCCTTACTCTATGAGATACAGGGCCTGATAAGAACCGGAGAACGCA
>DVMG01000158.1 GCA_018715105.1 Candidatus Ventricola intestinavium | reverse complement strand
TGCAGATGTTCACCACATATTATGAATGGTACGGTGTGTTTGCCGTGATCCCGATGCTATGCTATAATGGAAAGCGCGGAAGAGGATATAAGGCGCTGTTTTATGCCTTCTATCCGGCCCACATCTATGTTCTATATGGCCTGTCCTGCCTGGTATATGGATGGATGCCGCCTGCCTGAAGAGGGAAATGCGGTTTTTGGGTTCGTGATGGAAAAGACGCGTTGCCTGGGCGGGGAAAGCGCAGCAGCGCCCGGCGGCTTGAAAGGAAGGAATGCGATGGCCCATATTCTGGTGGTGGACGATGATGCGGATATGCGTGCCCTGCTGAGCAGCACGCTTGGCCGCGACGGACATCACGTGGTGGCGCTTTCCGGCGGCGCGGCGCTTGATGAGCGCCATGCCCGCTGGGCAGACTGTGTGATTCTGGACGTGATGATGCCGGGAGAGGACGGCTTTGCTGTTTGCCGCCGTATCCGGGATTATGTGAACTGCCCGATTCTTTTTCTCACGGCGAAAACCACGGAAGCGGATGTGCTCACCGGCCTGGGAACGGGCGGAGATGATTATTTGACCAAACCTTTCCGCATCGCGGAGCTGCGCGCGAGGGTGGCCGCGCATCTCCGGCGGGAACAGCGCACCCCCTCGCACAGGATCCGCAGGGGCCCGTTTGCCTTTGATATGGACGCGCATACCGTGTATTGCGGGGAGCAGATGATCCGGCTGACGCGGGGAGAATATGAAATCTGCGCGTTTCTGGCGCTCCATGCAGGGCAGACATTTACAAAAGAGCAGATCTATGAAGCCGTGTTTGGCTGTGAGGGCGCATCGGAGAGTGCCGCTATTGCCGAGCACATCAAAAATATTCGTGCAAAGCTCAGGCAGACGGGGCATAGCCCGCTTGAAACCGTATGGGGAGTGGGATACCGGTGGAAAAACATGCAGGAAAGCGCGCAGCAAAACGTTTAGGAAAAAAGGAAAAACCGGGCAGGCGCGGGAAAACCGGGCTGACCATGCTCTTTTTTCGATACCTGCTTACCACAGGCATCGCCATACTGGCCTGTTTTTTGGTGTGGTGGAATATTTTTTTGATTCTGCTGCGCCAAGGAAGGGTGCTGCCAGCCTCCACAGCGGCGGACGGCGCTTCGCAGGTGATTGCCGAACTGGAGGATGGGCTTGAGCCGGACGAGATTCCATACTGGTATCGGTGGGCACGGTTCAGCACATCGGGAGAGCGGCTGGACGAAAGCAGGATGACCCGTTCACAGAGGAACGCCATGGCGCGCGCACTGGCGGGGGATTCCTATCCTACGGGGTTCCCCTATGGGCAATATCATCGGTTTGCACGGCTTCCGGATGGAAGCCTGTGTGTGCTGCAATATGATTACAGTGTGCCCTACGGCAGCGCCTGGGCACAGGCACACCTGCCGGATTTCCAGATCACCGCGCTTTTCATGCTGGTGGCGCCTCTGATCCTGATTATCCTGTTCACCACGCGGAGATATGCGCGCATTCTCAAGCGGGACGCCGCGCTTGTGACATCCGCCACGCAGGCGATCGCGGACAGAAGGCTGGACGTGCCCTTTGAAGGGGGCGCAAGCGTGCGTGAACTCAGTGCGGCGCTTGACACCATGGAGATGCTGCGTTCATCCCTTGCGGATGCGCTGGCAAGCCAATGGACGATGCAGCAGCAGCGGGAGCGGGAAATAAGCGCGCTGACCCACGATCTGAAAACACCGCTGACCATCATCCAGGGAAATGCAGAGCTGCTCGCCGAGCAGGAATGCACGCCCGTCCAGGAGATTCAGGCAATCCTGCGCAGCACGCAGCATATGTGGAACTATATCGACAGGCTTGGCGTGCTGTCAAGACAAATGCATACGGCAGGGAAAGAGAGAGAATACATGCCGCTTTTTGCACTCTTTGAGGAATGGAAGAGCACGGGAGAAGGATTGTGCGCGCCCAGGGGAATCCACTTTAAGGCGGCAAGGCCGCCTGAGGCAACCTGCTGTGTGGAAAAAGACGCGGTATGCCGGGCGGTTGCCAACGTGCTTGACAATGCGGCGCGCTTTGCTCCTCAGGGTGGGCATATCGCGCTGGATGTATCCGTGAGGGAAAATGTGCTGATGATCACGGTTTGTGACGATGGCCCCGGCTTTGGCGCGGAGGCCCTTGCGCATGCGGGCAGGCTGTTTTACACGCATGAAACGGAGAGGCCGCAGGGCGGCCACAGCGGACTGGGCCTTGCCTATGCAAAAGGAGTGACGCAGGAGCATGGCGGGGAACTGACGGCGGAAAACGGGCCCTGCGGCGCCTGCGTGCGTCTGACGCTGGCCTGTGTATGCGCCTGAGGCGGCGATGCAGCGGAATGCGGGCGCGAAAGGCCCCAGGGAAAAGCAGACAGACGAAGAAAAGGCGCGGCCCACATCAGCGGGCCGCGCCTTTTGCAGTGGATTGACGGAAATCCCGTTCTTCACAGGGGGATTTCGTTTTTTGCAGGAGGTTTCATCTGCTTCCTGCGGGAAGCAAACACCTTCGCCGGGCGGTCTGAGCGCTCATACCGGCAGGCCGCGTTTTGCGGCAAGGGCGCGGTCAGGAACGTTGGCAGCTGCTGTTTTCGTGTCCGGCGCGAATCAGGCAGGACAGAAAACAGTACAGCCCAAAGAGCGTCAGCGAAATCAGCGTGAAAATCAGGAACGCGAGAATCAGCCCGATGATCAGGTTCGTCAGCGCAAAGAGCAGGGTAAACGCGCAGACGATGACAAGCCACAGCGCGGGCAGAAGCAGCCGTTTGCCGCACTGGTAAACGCACTGGTTGAACCCATGGTTCTGGCGCAGCAGGCTGACGGCGCCAAGCGTGAGCAAGAGCAGAGCAAAAGCGCCCAGCAGAATGCCGAACAGGGGTGCGAGCAGGCCGGCCGTGATCAGGTTAAACGCGGAGAGAATGGTCAGCAGCACGCCCACCAGGATGCTCACGCCGATGGCGATGGCATCATAATAACGACTTTTGCACATGGGAAACACTTCTCCTATCTGAGCCAATCAGCCCGGCATGGTGACGCTGGTATCGATATAATGCGCCTCGGTACGGACGATGAAATGGCGCCTTTCGCAGAGGCTGCCGTTTCCATCCGTATTCAGGCTGTCGGGCAGGATGAAGCGCACCGACTGCATCTGGATGTCGCTGCAGCAGTTGTTGTAGTGAGCAGGAACGGCGATGGCTTTAAAGCCGCGGGATGCTTCGTTGCCCGCAGGGTCGACCTCCGAGACGAGGATGCCCACCGCGACGCGGCGGCAGGGGCAGACGTTTTTGAGCGTCATGCCCACATCCAGAACACGGCCCGTATTGGAAAGATAGGTGTCTGGCATGGTGCAGGTTTTGGCGTCTTCACAGCGTCCATAACGGATGTGTCCGTTTTCCTGCTCCTGGCAGTCTTCGTGATCATGATTGCTGGAAGAGGCGGGGGATACGGCTGCGGTGGGAACCGCCTGAATGGGCGAATCCATGCCCTTGAACTCAATGGTATCCATATGATGACCTCCCGAATGAATTCATACGGAATGAAACCCGTATGTAGCGCGACCTGTGGCGTGGTGCCGCGCCCGCCGCTCACATGATCAGAGTATGCCTGGGAGCCATCCGCCGTGAAGAAAGACAAAAAGAAGGAGGGAATGTGTAAATTGTGCTTTCAAAAACCGTATGGATACGTTATAATAAAAAGCATAAGGAGCCGCTGAAGGGGGTATTGCTTTGAGCGAGTATGTCATCGAAATGCTGAACATCACCAAGGAGTTCCCCGGCATTATCGCGAATGACGACATCACGCTGCAGCTGAAAAAAGGCGAAATCCATGCGCTGCTGGGCGAGAACGGAGCGGGCAAGTCGACGCTGATGAGCGTTTTGTTTGGTCTGTATCAACCGGAAAAAGGCGAGATCCGTAAAAACGGAGAAACGGTCAAGATCCGCGACCCGAACGATGCCAACGCGCTGGGCATCGGCATGGTTCACCAGCATTTTAAGCTGGTGGAGGTGTTTTCCGTGCTGGATAACATCATTCTGGGGGTGGAGCCGGCGGCGACGCCGTTTGGCTTTCTGCAGAAGGCGGAGGCGCGCCAGAAGGTGATGGAGCTCAGCGAGCGTTACGGGCTGATGGTCGATCCCGACGCGATGGTGGAGGATATCACGGTGGGCATGCAGCAGCGCACGGAGATCCTCAAGATGCTCTACCGCGACAACGAGGTGCTGATCTTTGACGAGCCCACGGCCGTGCTCACGCCGCAGGAGATCGACGAGCTGATGAAGATCATGAAGGAGCTGACACGGGAGGGGAAATCCATCCTGTTTATCACCCACAAGCTCGACGAGATCATGGCCGTGGCGGACCGCTGCACCGTGCTGCGCAAGGGCCGTTGCATCGGTACGGTTGACGTAAAGGAAACCACCAAGGAAGAGCTCAGCGAGATGATGGTTGGCCGCAAGGTGCAGCTGGTCATGGAAAAGACCCCCTGCCATCCGGGCGAAAGCGTGCTGACGGTGCAGAACCTCACATTCCGCAGCAAGAAGCACGGCAAACCGCTGGTCAACAACGTCTCGTTCAACGTCCGGCGGGGAGAAATCGTCTGCATTGCCGGAATTGACGGCAACGGGCAAAGCGAGCTGGTTTATACCATCACCGGGCTGCTCCGGCCGGAAAGCGGAAAGATCTATCTGAACAACAGGGACATCACGCACCTGTCGATCCGCCAGAGGAACGAGTGCGGCATGAGCCATATTCCGGAAGACAGGCATAAGCATGGCCTGGTGCTTGATTATACGCTTGAAAACAACCTGGTGCTCAAGCGGTATTTCCACAAACAGTTTTCAAAGAACGGCTTTTTGCAGTTCCGGGAGATCCGCCAGTATGCGGACAAGCTGATTGACAAGTTTGACGTGCGAAGCGGCCAGGGAGCCGTGACCATCGCGCGGAGCATGTCCGGCGGCAACCAGCAAAAGGCGATCATCGCCCGCGAGGTGGATCTGGGCAACGACCTGCTGATCGCCGTGCAGCCCACACGCGGCCTGGATGTGGGCGCCATTGAATACATCCGTAAGGAACTGCTCGCCCAGCGTGATGCGGGGAAGGCCGTGCTGCTCGTTTCGCTGGAGCTTGACGAGGTGCTGGAAGTGCCCGACCGGATTCTGGTCATGTATGAAGGCCAGATGGTGGGCGAGCTTGATCCGCACCACACCACGGCCAGGGAGCTGGGCCTTTATATGGCCGGCGCCCAGCGCAACATGTGAGGGAGGAAAGCATATGGACAACAAGCAGCAGACGGGAAGGATTTCCCTGGGCGGTCGTCTCGCCTCCTCCGAAGCGTTTATATCGGTTGCCGCATCGCTGATCTGCATCGTCATCGGCCTGGCGCTGGGGGTGGTGGTGCTGGCGATGATCAACGCGGAGCACGCAATCGGAGACGGACTGCTCGTGATTCTGGAAAGCGGCATCAAGAGCGCGCGCAACATGGGCACCGTGCTGGCCAATGCCGCGCCGCTGATCATGACCGGCCTCTCTGTGGGATTTGCGTTTAAGACGGGGCTTTTTAACATCGGTGCGGCGGGGCAATACACGCTTGGCGCCTTCGGCGCGCTCTACTGCGCGATCATTTTGCAGCTGCCCTGGTATCTGTGCCTGCTGGCGGCCATGATTTTCGGCGCGCTCTGGGGAGCGATTCCCGGTATCTTCAAAGCCTATCTCAACATCAACGAGGTCATCACGGCGATCATGTTCAACTGGATTGGCCTTTACATGGTCAACGATATCATGTATGGCAAGGGCAAGAGCCCGATGTATGACCTTTCTACGACCAAGACATACAGCCTGCGCAAGGCCGCGCCGGATTCCATGATCCCCAGCTGCGGCATGAGCGATCTGTTTGGCAAGCTTCAGTCCGTGACCATTGCCATTTTCATCGCGGCCTTCTTTGCGGTGATCGTCTACATCATCCTCAACAAGACGACATTTGGCTACGAACTGCGTGCCTGCGGCTTTAACAAAAACGCCGCCAAATACGCCGGCATCAATGAAAAACGCAACATCGTTCTATCCATGATGATCGCGGGCGCGCTGGCGGGCGTGGGG
>DVMG01000157.1 GCA_018715105.1 Candidatus Ventricola intestinavium | reverse complement strand
CGACCTCCACGATGTCAACGTGGCGCTCTGACCAGCTGAGCTACGACCCCAAGCGCGAATTCTATTTTACATCAAATGTTCGAGAAAATCAAGAGTTTATGAGAAAATTTTTTCATTTTGTAATTTCCTAGAAGATTTCTCCGCGCGGACAGAGGATGGCCCGACGGCAGCCGGGTGCGGAGGAAGAAGGGAATGGTAAGGCAGAAAAAGCGATAAAAAGAGAGATGAAATTCCGTCTTGATTGTAGAAACTGAATAAAATACCCCCCTTAAATCGAAAGAAATCCCCTTGAGAGACCCGAACGGAAAGAATTATAATAAATGCAATCAGATGAACGGCCAGCGAAGGAATCAATCGCTTCCCCGGCAGGGCGGAGAGATGGAAAGACGGGTGAACGGGCGAATGAATGAGGTTATTGTGTCCATGCGGGGCATCTGCAAGAGTTTTCCCGGCGTCAAGGCGCTTGATCAGGTGCAGTTTGAACTGCGCGCGGGGGAAGTCATGGCTCTGCTGGGAGAAAATGGGGCGGGCAAATCGACGCTGATGAAAATCCTCAGCGGCGTATACACAAGGGACGCAGGAACCCTTGAGATTTTTGGCAAAAGCTACGGCAACCTGACGCCCCGGCAGGCCCAGGGCATCGGCGTGGCGATCATCCACCAGGAGCTGAATATGTGCCGCCATCTCACTGTCGCGGAAAACATGTTTCTGGGCAGGGAAAAACGCAGGGGTTTTGTGCTCTCCGATGCGGAGATGGAGAGGGAGGCCGCGCGCGTGCTGGGGGAACTCAAGATCGATATTGACCCCAAGCAGGTGGTGGGCGAGCTGCCGGTTTCCAAGCAGCAGATGGTGGAGATCGCCAAGGCACTGTCCACCAATGCGCGCGTGCTCATCATGGATGAGCCGACATCCGCGCTCACGTCCCGTGAAATCGACGATCTGTTCCGCATCATCCACCAACTCAAGCGGGAAGGGCGGGGCATTGTTTATATTTCTCACCGGCTCGAGGAGCTGCAGCATATTGTCGACCGTGTGACGATCATGCGCGATGGGCAATTTATCACTTCCGTTCACTTTCAGGATGTGACGCTTGATCAGATCATTGCCCACATGGTGGGACGCGAAATCAAGGAAAAATTCCCCCGAGTGCACTGTGAGAGGGGGAAAAAGGTGCTGGAGGTCCGGCATTTAAACGCGGGACGCATGGTGCGGGATGTGAGTTTTGACCTGTATGAAGGGGAAATCGTGGGCTTTGCCGGGCTGATGGGGGCAGGGCGCACCGAAACGACGCGGGCAATCTTTGGCGTCGATCCCAAAGAGAGCGGCGAGATTGTCCTCGATGGCAGGGCGGTGCAGATCCGCGGCCCTCAGGATGCCATCCGCGCAGGAATCGTGCTTGCCCCGGAGGACCGCAAAAAGGATGGTTTGTGCACCAAGCTTTCCATCCGGCACAACATTGCTTTGCCGAATCTGGATCTTCTGTGCGGTCCTCTGGGGGTGGTCAGCAGCTCCCGGGAGAACGCCATGTGCGAAAAGGCGGTGGAAAGCCTGAAGATCAAAACGCCCAACATCGACATGGACGCAGGCAACCTCTCCGGTGGCAACCAGCAGAAGGTTGTGGTGGGCAAGTGGCTGGCACGCGACTCGCGCGTGGTGATGTTTGACGAGCCCACGCGGGGCATTGACGTGGCGGCCAAAGTGGAAATCTATCACCTGATGAACCGGCTCAAAGAACAGGGCATCGCGGTGATGTTCGTCTCCTCCGAGATGCCGGAAGTGATGGGCATTGCGGACCGCATCATCGTCATGTGCGACGGACGGATCACCGGCGAGGTCATGGCGGGCGAAACCACACAAAACGAGATCCTGACCCTGGCAACCCGGTTTGAAAACAAGTTTGCCGGTGACGGTGAAGGGAGAAAAGACGCATGAACAGGAAGAGCAAATTCAGGCAGATCATGGCCGTGCGCGGCATGGGCGCGGCGCTGACCGCTTTTGTCGGGCTGATCGTCATCTACGTGGCCTTCGGTCTTATCCAGCCACAGGTGTTTTCCGTGCGCAACATCCTGAATCTGCTGCGCTCGATGAGCAAGTATCTTCTCATCGGCGTGGGGCAGAGCTATTTGCTGATCACGGGCAACATCGACCTGTCCATCGGCTCGGTTGTGGCCATGAGCGCCATGATCTCCGCCACGCTGATGAGCGCCGGCGTAAACGTGTGCATCGCGATTCTGGTGGCGCTGGTCTGCTGCCTGGCCGTGGGCCTTGTCAATGGGCTGCTGGTGGGCAAATTCCGCCTGCCCCCGTTCATCGCGACCATGGGCACCATGTTTGTCGGCCGCGGCGTAGCGTATATGGTCAACGGAAACCGCAACACAAACGCCATCTCCTCCGGCATCGGCAAGGAGGCGGCAGACGCGTTTCAGGATTTCTTCTACTATGGCAGCACGGCCGGTGTATACAACACATTCTGGATTGCGCTGATCATCTTCCTCATCTTCTTTTTCCTGCTGTCCAAAACCCGCACCGGACGGCATATCTACGCCATCGGCTCCAACACGGATGCGGCCAAGCTGTCCGGCGTGAGCGTGGTGAGCACGGTGACCAAGGCCTATATGGTGAGCGCGTTCTGTGCGTTTGTGGTCGGGCTGATCCTCTGCGCGCAGGCCGGTATGGGCAACATGGAGGCCGGCAATGTATATGAGATGTACGGTGTGGCTGCGGGCGTCATTGGCGGCGTCTCCCCGCTGGGCGGCACGGGCCTGCTGCTGGGCACATTTGCCGGCGCCGCGGTTTGGCAAACGCTTGAAAACGGCCTGAGCATGGCGGGCGCGCCGGTGGGAATTCAGCGCATCGTCATCGGCATCATCGTGGTGGGTGCGGTGCTGATGGATATTGTTTTCCGCCGCGGCATCGGCGGACGCAAAGCGGCCCCCAAAAAGAATGCGGCCCCATGACGCGGCCGCGCATGAAAAGCGCCGGACAGAACCGGACGCAACCGGGAATATGGCCGCGGCGGCGAGACCGCGGTGCATAGATAAACAAAAATTCTGAAGGAGGACACGACGTATGAACAAGAAATGGATTTCCCTGCTGTGCATCATCGCGCTGCTGGCACTTGGCTGCGCGGGCGCGCTGGCGGAAGGGGAGAAGATCGCCCTGATCACCATGGATTCCATTGACCAGCACTGGGTCACCCTCAATGAGGGCGCGCAGAAGGCAGCCGAGGAGCTCGGCGTCACCGTCACATTCATGGCACCGAATACCAAGGATGACGCGCAGCAGATCGAGCAGGTCAATAACGCGGTTGCGGGCGGGTATCAGGCCCTGATCGTGGCGGCCAACGGCCCGGACGCCATTTCTTCCGCGCTCAATGAGGCCGTGGCCCAGGGCGTGAAGATTGTCTATGTGGATTCCCCGGCCAACGTGGAGGCGGAGGCTACTTTCTCCACCGACAACCGGGCTGCCGGTCAGACCGCGGGCGAGACCATGATCGCCGCGCTGGAAGAAAAGGGCATTACCTCCGGCAACATCGGCATCATCAACGTCAACGCGGCGACCGATTCCTGCGTGATGCGCGAGGAAGGCTTCCGCGCGGCATTTGAAGGCACCGACTTCACCATCATGGAGACCCAGTATGGCGAAGGCGACGCGGCCAAGAGCCAGTCCATCGCGGAGAATTACATCACCCAGGGCGTTGTGGGCATCTTCGGCTGCAACGAAGGCTCCACCACCGGCGCCGGCAACGCCATCAAGGCTTCCGGCAGCGACGCGATTGTGGGCGTGGGCTTTGATAAGTCCGATGCGATCCTCGGCCTGATTGAAGATGGTTATCTGCTGGCCACCATGGCGCAGAACCCGGATGTCATGGGCTATGAAGGCGTGAAGGCGGCTGTTGCCGCGCTGAACGGCGAGGATCTGGGAGGCGCCGTAACCGATACCGGCGTTTCCGTGCTGACCAAGGCCGAGTAAAGATCAATTCCATGAAAAGAGGGGGCGCCGGTTCGGCCGGCGTCCCCTGCTCTGTTGCCTGGAAGGCCCGGCTGTGATAAAATGTAGACGAGGCCCATCACGACGCCGCAGGAGGGATACGGATGCTGAAAGTGATCATCGCGGACGACGAGGCACGCGTGTGCAGCCTGATTCAAATGCTCATCGACTGGCAGGAGCTGAACATGGAGCTGGCCGGCACGGCGTCAAATGGCCTTCAAGCGCTTGAGCTGATTCAAACATGCAGCCCGGATATCCTGATCACCGACATCCGCATGCCCGGCTGCCATGGCCTGGAGCTGATTGAGCGGGCCAAGCGGCTCAAACCGGCGCTTGAAATCGTCATCATCAGCGGCTATGCACACTTTGAATACGCGCAGAGCGCGATCCGCCACGGCGTGGGGGACTATCTGCTCAAACCCATCGACCGGCAGGAACTGATGGAGACGATGCGCAAGCTGGGCGAGCGCTGCCGCAGCCGCAGGTGTCTGGGCAGTGAGGTGGAAAACCTGCGCCGAAGCAGCCGGGAGGACAAGCGGCAGCTTCAGGAACGGCTGGTGCAGGATCTGCTTTGCAGGCGGCTTGAAGACCCCACGCCTGAGCGGCTGTGGGAGGAATACCGCTTCCAGGCGCAGCCGGGGCTTTTGCAGGTGGCTCTTCTTTCGATGGATTATGACGCGGAACGCTTTTCTCCGGCCTCGCTGGCGGTCATCGAAGAAAAGGCGGAGACGGTTTTCCGCACAGAGCTGGAGCCGCTGTGCAGCCAGGTGCTGTGCCATATGGAGAAACAGGGAGGAGGCGTGCTGCTGTGCTACCTGCCGGAACAGCAGAAGGCCGTAAAAAAGCGCCTGCGGGACTGTCTCAATCAGCTGGACGCACAGCGCGGCCTGTTTGGGCAGGTCAGCTTTTCTCTGGCGGTGAGCCCGCCGGTCACCCAGGTGGAACGGCTTGCACAGGCGTGCGACAGGGCGCGGATGACCGCCATGGAGCGCCTCACGGAGGGAACGGGCAGGCTGCTTGAATCCCTGCCGCCGCCCTCCGCAGTGGACCGGGAGCGGGCGCTGGCCGCCTGCCTCAGGCTCGCGCAGGAGCGGCCCGAACAGCTCTCCCGGCAGGATGCGGACACAGCTGTTTCGGCCCTTGAGGCGGAAGTGCTTCGCACACCGCATGTGCGCGGAAGCGAGATCCTTCATCTGGTGACGGAGGCGGCGCGCGTGTTCCTGCAGCGGCCCGATGTCCAGGATCGTGAGCGGCAGCTGGAGGCCTTTGAGGGCCGGTGCAGGTGTATGGGGGAGGCACGCCAGCTCTATGACGCCCTGCGTACGCTGCTTGCTGGGCAGATCGACCAGATTTCAGAGCGGCACAGGAGCGGCTCGACACGGCCCATCCGCGTGGCGCGTCAATATGTGCAGGAGCATTATCATGAACCCATCACGCTGGAGCAGGTATGCGAGGAGGCGGGCTTCAGCGCGAGCTATTTCAGCGCGCTGTTTAAAAAAGAGACAGGCGAGGGCTTTATCAAGTATCTCACGCGCGTGCGCATGGAGCACGCGAAAGAGCTTTTGCAGCAGACCAGCCTGCCCGTGACCGAGGTTTGCGCCCGCGTGGGGTACAGCGACATCAAGCACTTTACCCAGACCTTTAAGCGCGAAACCAACCTCAGCCCGGCGCAATACCGCAAGCTCTATGGCTGAAGAGAGCCTGGCCGGATCGAGGGGAAAGAGGGGGCTGAGCCCCAAAAGACGATGCAGCGCGCAAAGGGGCATGCGCCCCGGGGACGCACAGGGAAGGAGGCGGCGCGGTGAAAGGGAGAATCAGGCGGCGGTTTCTCTTTGAGCGGATCCGGGGGCTTGTGCTGGCATCGTCGGCCTGTATGGCGGCGCTTTGCTGCGCCGGCCTGGGAATAGGGCTGACCAGGAGAGAAAGCGTGTGGCTGCCCGCCGCGCTGCTGGCTTTGCTGGCGTTGTTTCTGGGCGCGGCCTGGGGATTCGTGTTTTTGCCGTATCGCCGGCGCGAACAGGCGGTCAAACAACTTTTGCGCGGCTATGCGGCGGAAGGCGACTCGGGGATCCCTCTGAGCCCCGGGGACGAACTGCTGCTCGGCCGGGTGAAAGAGCTGCTGGACCCATCTCAGCTTTTCAGGCTCAACAAGCGGCAGGCCCAGTATCTGGCGCTGCAAAATCAGATCAACCCGCACTTCCTTTACAACACGCTGGAGAGCATCCGCAGCGAGGCGCTGCTTTCCGGGCTGGCCAGCGTGGCGGATATGACAGAGGCGCTTGCCCGGTTTTTCCGGTATACCATCAGCAAAGTGGAAAACCTGGTCTCCGTCGAGGAGGAACTGCAGAACTGCGAGACGTATTATCACATCCAGCGCTATCGCTTCGGGGACCGGCTGGAGCTTCACATTCAGTGCTCGGCGGAAGACCGGGATGTGCTCTACCGCTGCCGTCTGCCCAAGCTGACGCTTCAGCCCATCCTGGAAAACAGCATCATCCACGGCACGGAGCTCAAGGTAGGCGTGGGGCACCTGACCATTTTCCTGCAGCGGACGCAGAAGCGCCTGCTCATCACGGTTTCGGATGACGGCGTGGGCATGGACGAGGCGACGCTGGAGATGCTCAACAGCCGGCTGGGAAAAGGCGGATTGCATGCCCAGGTGGACGGCGCCGGGCACAGCGGCGTGGCGCTGGTCAATGTGGATAACCGCATCCGCCTGCTCTTTGGCGAGGAATACGGCCTGCATGTGTTCTCCATGCCGGGCCTGGGCACCACGGTGGAAATCACGCTGCCCATCATCACGAGCGACCGGGATGTGCGCAACACGCAGGCGCTGGATGGCGGTTCCGGCAGGAAGGGGGCGGCTTTGGGATGAGGGAAGAGGTTCTGCGCATCTCCGAGGTGACCTATGCCCCGCAGGGCGGCGTGCAGCTGGAAAATTTCTGCCTGAATGTGTTTGCCGGAGAAATTGTGGGGATCATCCCCATCAACGGCCATGGCCTGGCCGCGCTCATCGAGCTTCTGCGCGATCATCCGCCGCTGCGCGCGGGCTATGTCTATTACAGGGAAGAGCTGGTCAACAGCTGGCGCGCCCCCCGGCCCCACCAAAGCCGGATCTGCGTCATTCAGAGCACCAGCTGCCTGGTGGGCGACATGACGGTGGCGGACAACATCTTTGTGCTCAGGCCGGGATTTAAAACGTGGCTGATCCGCCCGCGCGTACTGGTGCGGCAGCTTCAGCCGGTGCTGGACAGCCTGGGCGCCGGCGTGCGGGCGGACGCCTATGCCGACAGCCTCACCAGTTTTCAGCGGGTGGTGGTGGAGCTGGTGAAGGCGCTTGTTGCCGGAAGCAGGCTGGTGATCCTGCGGGAGATCAGCACGATCATCAGCGACATGGAAATGGCGCGGCTCGGCGAGATCCTGCGCCGCTATGCGGAGCAGGGTCTGTCGTTTCTTTATATCGGCTATCACTATGAGGAAATGGTGCAGATCTGCGACAGGACCGCGGTGTTTTCGGGCGGGCGCATCATCAAGATCATGCGGCCGGAGGATGGAAACGTGCCGTATGAAGAGCTGTACATGAGGCGCGTGCGCGAGCAGATCCGCCAGCCCCGGCCCCGCGCGGCGCGAAAGCCCGTGCTGGAGGTGTCGGGCCTGTGCGGCGGAAAGGTGCGCCGGCTGCATTTTGCCGTTGCGGCCGGAGAGTGCGTGGTGCTGCAGGATCTGCAAAACACCATTTTCTCCGATCTGATCGCCATGCTGCTGGGCGAGCGAAAGCCCGACGCGGGGACAATCCGGCTCGGCGGACGCGCGCTGAAACGGGGGGATCGGGAGATCGCCGTCATTCGGGAACATCCGGATGTGACCATGATCTTTCGGGAATTGAGCGGGCTTGACAACCTGTGCATGACCGTGGATCACCGCCTGCCGGAAATCTGGCGCAGCAGCCGCGTGCGCGAGGGCCTCCGGCGGGAATGGGCGGGCCGCGCCGGCGGGAAGCTGCTCGATGTTCCGCCCGCGCTTTTGAGCAGGCGGCAGCGGTATGACCTCGTCTATCAGCGCATCATGCTGCAAAGGCCGCGGGCTGTGTTTTGCGTGCAGCCTTTCAGCGGGCTGGATGTGGGCATGCGCATGCACATCTGGGAGCTGCTCAGAGGGCTGATGGATCAGGGCGTCGCCCTGGTGATCCTGGCCGTCAATCTGGCGGATACCTTTACGCTGGCCGACCGGCTGGTGCGGGTGGAGCATGGGGAGGCCTGCGAAATCTATGAGCGCAGCGATTTTGACAGGCTGCCTTTCAGCGCGCCCTGGCTGGATCTGTATAAAAAGCCCTGGCGGGAGGACGCAGCCCCCCTGGAATCGGAGCGTCCCTCCGGCGCACGGGCAAAGAGCAGCGCAAAGAATTAAAATCGGAAAAAACCCCGGAGAAAAGCATCGTCAACGACGGGAAAGGAAGAAACACCATGCAATACGCGATTGGCATTGATCTGGGCGGCACCAACATCGCCGCGGGCATTGTGGACGAGACCTATGCCCTGATCGCTCAGGAGAGCATCCCCACCGATGCGTCCCGGCCCTGGCAGGACGTGGCTGCGGACATGGCGGCGCTGGCCCTGCGGCTTTGCGGCACATGCGGCCTTGAGCAGGAGGACTGCGCCGGCATCGGCGTGGGCAGTCCGGGCACATGCGATTCGGCATCGGGCCATGTCGTTTATTCCAACAACCTGGGCTGGGAGCATGTGCCGCTGGCCGATGAGCTCACGCGGCTGACCGGCCTTCCCTGCCGGGTCAGCAATGACGCAAACTGTGCCGTGCTGGGTGAGGCGGTTGCGGGCGCCGCAAAGGGATGCAGCGATGTGGTGCTGATCACGCTGGGCACGGGTGTGGGAAGCGGCATCCTGGTGCACGGCGAGCTGATGGAAGGCACGAACGGCGCCGGAGCGGAGATGGGGCATACTGCGCTTGTCTGCGGCGGAGAGCCCTGCACATGCGGACGCAGGGGCTGCGCAGAAAGCTATGTTTCGGCCACGGCACTCGTGCGTCAGGCCAGGGAGGCGGCGCGTCTCTGCCCGCAGAGCCTGCTGAACAGGCCGCAGCTTCAGGCCAAGGATGTGTATGACGCGCGCGACGCCGGGGATGAGACGGCGGCGTCTGTTATAGCGCGGTATGAAGCCTATCTGGGGGAAATGGCCACGGATGTGGTCAATCTGTTCAGACCGCAGGTTTTGCTCATCGGCGGGGGAATCTCCGGCCAGGGGGCGGCGCTGACCGAGCCGCTGAACCGCTATGTGCAGGAGCACGGCTTTGGCGGAGGGCGCAGTTTTATCACGCGTGTGGAGACGGCACGGCTGGGCAACCAGGCGGGGATCATCGGCGCGGCGGCATTGTGGCTGCATAGCCGGGATGATGGCCCGCTGCTTCTGCGCCCGGCGTTTAAGGATTACCTCTGGGGAGGAAACCGGCTCAAACGTGACTTTGGCAAGCAGACGGATATGACGCCGCTGGCCGAAAGCTGGGAGCTGAGCTGCCACCCGGACGGCCCCTCCGTCATTGAAAACGGTTCGTGGGCGGGAAAAACGCTGCAGGCCTATCTGCGTGCCTATCCCAAGCGCCTCTGCGCGGGCGCGGATGCGAAGACGGAATTCCCGCTGCTCATCAAGCTGATCGATGCAGCGCAGCCTCTTTCTGTCCAGGTGCATCCGGATGACGAATATGCCCGGCGCGAGGAAAACTCCCTGGGAAAGACGGAAATGTGGGTGGTGGTGGACGCCGCACCGGATGCGGGCATTTATTACGGTTTCCGGGAGAACATCACCCTCGAGCAGATGGAGGAGGCCATCCGCACCAACACGCTCACAGACAGGCTCAACTGGGTGCCCGCCAAGCCGGGCGATGTGTTCTTCATTCCCGCGGGCACGGTGCATGCCATTGGCGCGGGGCTGCTGATCGCCGAGGTGCAGCAGAGCTCCAACCTCACATACCGCGTGTACGACTATGGCCGCGTGGGAGCGGATGGAAAGCCGCGCGCGCTGCATATTCGCAAGGCGCTGGATGTGGCGCTGCGCGAGCCGCCTGTCCATGCCGTCGGCCCGACCGAACCGGAGCGGCCTGTCAGGGGCGGGAGCATTCAGACGCTTGTGCACTGCGACCGGTTTGAGGTGAGCCGCCTGACGGTCTGCGGCCTGATGGAGGGCGAGGTGGGCACAGAGAGTTTCCATGCCCTGCTGTGCCTTGATGGCGAAGGAGCGATTCTCTGCGGTGCGCAGAGCGTGCCGCTTTGCAGGGGACAGAGCGCTTTCCTCCCGGCGGGGATGGGGGCCTACCGCCTGGCCGGGGAGATGAAGCTGCTCAGAACCACGCTGTGATACGCAGACGGGTGTTTCCCCACGCTCCCTTTCTTCCGGCAAAAGGCACGTGTTTAAAGCAGCGGGGCAAAAGGCAGAAGATGAAAAATGGGAAAAAGTGGAGAGCCCAAAGAGATTTCGAACGGGCATGAAACGATGAAGTGCATGCAGAAGAAAAAGGCCGGTGCCGGATGGAGGGAGCATGCGGCACGGCGCGTGCGGGATTTTGTGCTTTCCCTTGCAGGGCTGGTTTTCCTTTCTCCTCTGATGGCGGCCGTGGCCCTGGTCATCTGGGTGGACAGCCCTGGCGCGGGGCCTGTGTTTGTGCAGCGGCGCGTCGGGCTGCATGGAAAGACATTTTCTCTTCTCAAGTTCAGAACCATGTGCGCGGGGGCGGAAGAAGAACTCGCTGGCCTGCTTGATCAAAATGAGATGAACGGTCCGGTTTTTAAAATGCGCCATGACCCGCGAATCACCCGTGTGGGCCGGTTTTTGCGGCGCTCTGGCCTGGATGAGCTTCCGCAGCTGATCAATGTGCTGGCGGGGGATATGAGCCTGGTAGGCCCCCGCCCGGCGCTGCCCCGGGAAGTGGAGCGGTATGGCCCTTATGAGCGCCAGCGCCTGTGCGTGCTGCCTGGGATCACATGCTATTGGCAGATCCAGCCAAACCGCAATGAAATGGCGTTTCAGGACTGGATGGAGCTGGACATGCGCTACATCCGGGAGAGAAGCCTGAGGGTGGACTGGGGAATTCTTCTGCGCACATTCGGCGCCGTGCTGCGCATGCAGGGCATGTGATCGCGCCGGAAGAAAGAAAAAAACGGGCCCGTCGCAGAATATACCAATTCTGCGACGGGCCCACGCTTGTCGGCGATCCGAAAGACGCTCAGCAAAGGGCCTGACCCAGCTTGCGGCAGGCATCAAGCGTATCCTCACCGGGATCTTCCTGGCAGATCACACTCGGGCAGGCGAGAAGCGCGCCCGCGGCCTCGCAATCGCTTTCCCAGGTGCGCATCCATTCACCGTCCCCCCAACCGTAGGAACCGAACAGCGCAATCTTTTTGCCGCTCAGCGCCGGCTTACAGGCTTCAAACATGGGCTCAAATTCGCTTTCTTCAAGCTGCTCGACGCCCATGGAAGGGCATCCAAACGCAATGGCATCATAGTCTGCGGCGGTGGAGGGATCGAATTCGGACGCGGTGAAGAGCGCGGCCTGCGCCCCCTCCGCGACAGCCTGCGCCATGGCTTCGGTATGGCCGGTTCCGCTCCAATAGACAACTGCAACCTTGCTCATAAGGGGCTCCTTTCTGCGGTCAAACCGCGACGGTCAGCTGGCACAGGGTTCTTCCGTTGTGGTACAAACGCTTGTAGACTTCTGTGCACTTGCTGAATTTGGCAAAGAGCCTGCGTGCTGCACATGCATCGGTATAGGCTTTCCAGCAGCCGCAGCACAGGCAGTTCTTTCCCTTGTTTTCGATAAAAGCGACCACGTCGGCCAGCGGATATCCCAGAAACAGGCCGACTTCATGGGGAAAGGAAGGGCTTTGCGCCAGGCGTGAACAAAGCCTGTCAAGCGCGTCCTGCACGCTCAGCGAGTCATACCCCTGCGTGTTCAGAAAGGCGGCGCACGGCTTATCGGCGAGCATGGCGGCAAGCTGGGCATGGCGATACAGATAGCACAGCGCGTGCCGCTCATCCACGCGGATGAGGCGCAGGGCAAGCCCTTTGGGCGCAAACTGGGTATTGAGCTGTTGGGCTTCTTCTTCAAGCTGACACAGGCTGGAAGAGGGAAGGCTGAACAGGCTGCCTGCCTTGAGGCTGGCCAAGGTGGGGGAGCAGTGCTCAATCAGCAGGGCGGACAGGGACATCACGCGCAGCTCCTTTCCGTTTTTTGTTAGTTTATTCTAACCTAAGGGGCGATGAAAAATGCGCTCCACGCGCAGGAAAAATTTAGATGAGTTAGTATAAACTAACCATTGACAGTATATCGCTGTTTAAAGAACCTGTCAAGGGGATTTTGAAAAAACGAGGGCATTTTATGGGTCAGAGGGCCGGGAAGCCGCCATGTGCAGAAAAGCCGGGAGCAAGAATCCGCAGATAGAGGATCCATCTTGACAGGGATTTTTCAGAATGATATAATCTAAATCGTAAGTGATAAGTGATAAGGAATAAG
>DVMG01000022.1 GCA_018715105.1 Candidatus Ventricola intestinavium | reverse complement strand
ACGGGAGGTAATTTTATGAAACATAAGATTAACTATTTGGGATTTTTATCTCTGCTTGCATTGATAGCAATTCTAGGCTTGATAACGGACAATAATGGTCTATATGGTTTTTTTGGATTTGCCTATTATCTTAGGTATTTTTGGGTTATTCCAGACGAATTTTTCCAACTTAATGTTCAAAAGGCTGCAACATTTGCTTTTATGTCTGAAATGATTTCTCTTGTTCCTTTTATGTTTGTCTGCACTTATATTTATAGCGCTGCAAAAGCAGTTCCTACAGCATTTGGATTGAGTTTTGCGGTAACCATTTTTGTGTTTACGATTGCACTTATCGTTTTGGAATGGAAAGAACGAAAAGGAGCAGAGAATGATTAAAAATCGCATTAAAGAATACAGAGCAAAGTATGACATGAAACAAGAGGATTTGGCAAAGTTAGTAGGTGTTCGCAGAGAAACAATAGGGAATTTAGAAAAAGGCAGATATAACCCGTCATTGGTATTGGCATGGAATATAGCAAAAGTATTCAATGTTTCAATCGAGGAAATTTTTACTGTTGAAGATTAAGATAGCAAAGCCAGCCGAGTCAGTCAACGGTCAAGATGAACGGCGCATACGCGCCGCCGTTGACAGCCCCGCCCGCCTTTGTTGGCAGGCAATCAAGGGGCGACAGCAAGGAGTGCTGCCGCCCCGCACTATTATCAGAGAGGGAGAATTTCCATGACCGAAGATAAAGCCTACAAAGTGCATTTCCAGTATATATTCAATGTCTTTTGCAAGATTGTCATTCATTACGCAGTCATAGATAGAATTTTGAAGCTGCGCCAGCCACAGCGAGTGATCGGCGTACAAACCGCAGGATTTACAGCATTTTGCCGGTTTTCGTTTGTTAAGTTAACATAAGCATCGCTTTCCTTCCGGATAGCGTTGCTTTTAAGGATTGCCGTTTTCCCCCTTTTGGGGAAAGAAAAGCGTTTTGCCGGTAGTCTGCAACCGGCATCGTGCCGGTTTGATTTCTGATTTGGGGGGATCTTTTTTCGATCCCTCCTGTGCGCGGCCTGTCCCGCGCGCATGAAGGCCCCTTCCCCCGGGTATAATGGCAGGGCGGCCGTGCTGAAAGGCTCGCACCGGTTCCATGCATTCCGTGCTGCAAAACCACCGGGAGAATCCGTTTTTTCCTTGTCAGCACCCCTTTTTTATGGTATAATTAACGTTGCGTTTGCTGTGAAGGTGCGTGTCACCGCGCCGCGATCGGCGGGAAATCCGCCATAAGAAACCGGGAGGGTTTTATCTATGCCTCTGATGAATGAATACACCAAGGATACCATCAAGGAGTCTATCCTCAACAAGCTGCTTCGCCATTATGGCTGCACCATTGAGGAAGCGACGCCCAAGCAGATCTACGCGGCGGTGGCGTCCACCGTGCGCGACCAGATCATGCTCAAATGGCGCTTTGAAAAAGAGGCCCGCCGCAGCGAGAAGGCCAAGCGCCTGTATTATCTTTCCATTGAGTTTTTGACGGGCCGCTGGCTTCACAATAACCTTTTGAACCTCTGCTCGACAAAGGAGTATGAGCAGGCGTTCAAGGAGCTGGGCCTTACGCTGCGCGGCGTCCTGCATGAGGAGCCGGAACCCGCCCTGGGCAACGGCGGCCTGGGCCGCCTGGCGGCATGCTTCCTGGATTCTCTGGCCACGCTCAATCTGCCCGCCATGGGATGCACGATCCGCTATGAATACGGCCTGTTCCGCCAGCGCATCGTTGACGGCCAGCAGGTGGAGGTGCCGGATGAGTGGCTGACATACGGAAACGCCTGGGAAATTCCCACCCAGCGCGATGCGGTGGAGGTCTGTTTCGGCGGCCAGATGACGGAAAACTGGGTCGGCGGCCGCAATTACATCACCCTGAAGGATACGGAAAACGTCATCGCCGTGCCGTATGATCTGCCCATCGTGGGATATAACAGCGATGTGGTCGACCGCCTGCGGATGTGGAGCGCCGTTCTCCCCCGCAATTTCAATCTGGAAAAGTTCTCCGCGGGCGATTACAACGGCTCGGACGAGGAGAGCGATTCCATCGCCGCGCAGATCTCCAAGGTGCTCTATCCGGAGGATAACACCTACAACGGCAAAAAGCTGCGTCTTATGCAGGAATACTTCCTGGTCAGCGCGACGCTGCAATATGCCATCAAGGATTTCAAGCGCATCTATGGCGCAAATATGCGCCTGCTGCCTGAAAAGGTGGCCTTCCACATCAACGACACGCATCCTGCCATGGTGATTCCGGAGCTGATGCGCATCCTCGTGGATGAAGAGCGCCTGAGCTGGGAAGAGGCGGAGCGCATCACGCAGGCCACCGTTGCCTACACCAATCACACCATCATGGCCGAGGCGCTTGAAAAGTGGCCGGAGAGCATGATGCGCGAGACGCTGCCCCGCATCTATTCCATCATGCAGGAGCTGAACCGCCGCCTGTGCCAGAAGCTGTTTGACCGCTTCCCGGGCCAATGGGACAGAATCGGCCACATGGCCATCCTCGCTTATGACCAGGCGCACATGGCCAACATGTGCGTGGCCTACTCAAGCGCGGTCAACGGCGTGTCCCAGCTGCATGGAGAGATTCTCAAGCACACGACGTTTGCCGATTACTACAGCATCATGCCGGAAAAATTCATGGCCATCACAAACGGCATCACGCCGCGCCGCTGGCTGATGCTGGCCAATCCGGATCTTTCCGCGCTTCTGGATGAAACCATCGGTCAGGGATGGCGCAGCGACCTGATGGATCTTGAAAAGCTGCTTCCCTTTGCCGATGACGCGGCCTTCCTTGAGCGCTTTGCTCAGGTCAAGCACCGCAACAAGGAGCGTTTCTCCCGCTGGATTGCGCGCCATCAGGGCCTGGATCTTGATCCGGACACGATGTTTGACGTGCAGGTCAAGCGCCTGCATGAATATAAGCGCCAGCTGCTCAACGCGCTGCACATTCTGGTGCTCTATAACCGCATCTGCGACAATCCGAATTACACGATGCACCCGCGCACATTCATCTTCGGTGCAAAGGCTGCGCCGGGCTACCGCCGCGCCAAGGAGATCATTCACTTCATCAACGTGCTTTCCGCCAAGGTGGCCGCTCACGAGCGCGCCAGCAAGATGATCAAGATCGTCTTCCTTCAGAATTACAATGTCTCCACCGCCGAAATGCTCATGCCGGCCAGCGAGGTCAGCGAGCAGCTCTCCACCGCCTCCAAGGAGGCCAGCGGCACCGGAAACATGAAATTCATGATGAACGGCGCCGTCACCATCGGCACCCTGGATGGCGCCAATGTGGAAATCGCGGAGCTGGTGGGCGAGGAGAACTGCTATATCTTCGGCATGCGTTCCAATGAGGTGGAGGCCCTTTACGCCTCCGGCACATACCGCGCGCTGGATATCTATGAGACAAACGCGGAGCTGCGCCGGGCGCTGAATATGCTCTTTGACGGCAGCCTTACCCCTGAAAACCCCAAGATGTTTGAGGGGCTTTACCGGGCGCTCGTCTTCTCGGACAACGGAGGCATGGCGGACCCGTATTTCGTGCTGCGCGACTTTGGCTCCTATCAGCAGGCGCAGACGCGGCTGGGCATGGATTATGCCGACAGCCGCGCCTGGACGCGCAAGGAGATCATCAACGTGGCCAAGAGCGGCGTATTTTCCTCCGATCGCACGATTCGTGAATACAACGACAAAATCTGGCATCTGCACGCGCTGACCCGGAAACAGCGTTAACGCTTTTCCTTCCTCCACGCTGCGCAGAAGAGAGCCCGCGCCGCTTCCCTGAAAAGGGAATGCGGCGTTTTTTTAAAGAACCGCCTCTTTGAGATCTTCTCTGGGATAGAAGTCCTTTATGCCAACAGACTGCGGGCCCATGCCAACGCATGGGCCCGGTCTTTTCATCCGCATGCCGGCTCATTGCTGAAGGGGGACGCTCCGGGCCGCAGGCAGATGCCCTTTGATGGGAGGAAGGATGCCGCGTATAAAACGCCGCATTTTCTTACAGGGTGAAGGCAACGCAGATGCCATCCACATCCGCCTGTGCTCCCAGCACATCCGTCACATATTCCACCGGCACATACATCAAATCGTTGACGATGAAGCACGGCTGGCTGAGCTGCTTCTTTTCTCCCGCAAGCTCATAGTTGACGTTTCCATGCTTCACGGTTGCCTGAATGCCGTTGAGGGTGATGGAGGCCGTATAGACCGCTTCGTCATAGGCATAGGTTCCGCCCAACGCCTTGACAACTTCTTCCACCGGAACCATCAGGGTGCCCATGAAGTCAACCGCAGGATGGGCAAGCGCCGTGCCGTTGACCTGCGCCACGCCTTCGGACGAAGCAAAGTAATCGCTGCTCTTCTGCTTGGCGTCCTCCAGAATATCCCACTGCATCTGGCAGTATTCCGCATTCATCGGGACGTATTTGGCATCCCAGGCGACGCGGCTTTGCCCCTGACGGGACGTGATGTATTTGAGGAATTCCGCGACGACCGAGTTGGCGGCCTGCAGCGGGTTGGCATAGGCAAAGATGCCGCGCGTCAGCGGATAGGTAGCATTGTGAATGTTTTCATAGTTGTTTTCATAAGCCGGGCTGTTTTCATCCTTGGCCAGGGCCAGCATCTTGACGCCGTCGGTCAGGAAGGCCGCCCCTGTGTAGCAGATAGCAAATTTGTCTTCCTTCAGCTTTTCAATCATGTACGTGCCGCCGTTGACAACACGGCCCCTCTCGTAGTTCACGCCGTTGGCTACCTCGATCATGTCCTCGTTCCAGCGCTGGCCGCCCCCGAAGATCTTCTTTTCAAATTCATCCGGGAAGTTATAGCTGAACGTGTAACCATAGGGTTGAATGCGGGCGTTCTCCCACTCCCCGGTCAGGCCCAGCTGGCCCCAGTAGCGGATATTTTCCTCCTCGCCGCGGGCAACGGATGGATCCCAGGTCAGGCCTTTCCAGCCGCCGGTCCGGGCCGCGCCGAATATGCCGTCCACCTGTTTCAGCGTCAGGGATTCAAGCGGGTTTTCTTCATTGACGAAAATGGCCAGAGAGAATGTCCAGCCGCGCACTTCATAGGAGCCAAAACAAGTCGAAATCTCAAGCGCATACCCCAGCGCGCACTGGCGCTGGAAACCATTGAGCTCATGGTAGCGGGCTTCCCGGCCCATATGCCCGATATCCGCCATGCCGGTGATCAGCCCCGGGAATGCATTGGCAGAAGAGGTGAGCGTGTCCTCAAAGACGACATCCGGATGCCATTCTTTAAATTCCGCCTCCCACATCTGCACCAGGCCGCTGTCCTGGATGTAGTTGCTGCCCCACTGCCGGATGGTGCCGCTGACTTCATAATCGGGATCGTATTCCGGTAGATCGCTCAGGTCAAACATTTCCGGATCATACCACTGCTTCAGCCGGTCGTTGGTGCCTGCTGCGCGCGCCTGCTGGTAATACTGCACCAGCTCTTCCGGCGTCATCGTGGAAGGATCCACGGCCTCGGCCACAGCGCCAGATGCAGCCAGAGCCATGCCCAGAGTGAGCAGCGCGGTTAAAAGCCGCTTTGCGGGTTTCATAGGGATACCTCCTTTTTTGAATCACAGCGTCGCTTCCCCGCGATTCGCTGGTGGAATGGATGTCAGTATAGAGCGTCAAACCTAAATCCCCCTTGTGTTTTTATATAAACAATATTAAATGAACTTAACAGCTTTTAAGCTTGTATTTTATGAAATC
>DVMG01000156.1 GCA_018715105.1 Candidatus Ventricola intestinavium | reverse complement strand
GCCAGCGCCAACCCGTTTGAGCTGGGCATGGCCTGGTGCCCGGGCGGCAACGACGGCGAGACGTTCAAGTCCGAAGTGGGCGGATCCGCCATCCTGATTCCGGCAGCCGCCTCTCAGGCGGAGAAAAACGCCGCGTGGCAGTTCCTCATGTTCATGACCAGTCCCGAAATCAACCTCTATTGGGCGGATAAGACAGGCTACTTCCCCACCCGCGCCAGCGTGCAGGGAACCCCGGAATACGAGGAGTATCTCTCGCGCAAGCCTGCCATGGCGGATATTGTGGCCATGAGCAGCTGGATTAACCCGCGCAATCAGAACCCGGCTTATGATTCCTGTGCCAACCTGTGGCGCCATGCCCTGGCCCAAATTTTCAATGAAGGCGCCCCCGTTCAGGAGACGCTGGATCAGCTGGCCCTGGAAATCCAAGAGACGCTGGATGATCAGTAATCTCACTTAAAACCGGCGAAGGCCCCTTGCACCGCGCGGCCGTCTGCCGGAGAACATGAATTCGGCTCTCTCAGAGGCGGAGAAGCGAGAGCTTCTCCGCCTTCTGGGTTGAATGGAGATGAAACTGTGAAAAAGAACGCTTTGGAAAAAGAGTTTAGGAAGCGTCAGAACCGGATGGAACGCATGCATGTCTCCCCGCGCCAGCATCGAGCCGGGATCGCGTTCATCGTGCTGGGCATGCTGGTTGCGGCCGTTGGCCTTTTGGGCTGGCTGGCAGGCGATCTGCAGTTTGGCCCCCTTGAAAGCCTGGCCGATCAGGTCTACGCCGCGCGGGAAGCCGCGCAGAGCGCAGGGACATCCGTTTCCGGTGCGCTTGATCTGAACGGCGAGGACAGCGGCGTGCATGTGTTCTACGCTTCCTACGAAACGGCAACAGAATACGGCGCCGTCAGCGCACAGGATTTTGATCTGGGCGAAAGCAGAAGCACGCTCAAGGGGGACGGGCTGCAGTTCCCCGGCACTAAAGACTACATGAACCTGGTGGTGGCCGAAGAAACACCCGTTCATCTGGATAATGGCATGGAGATGACGCAGAGCGTCAAGCTGCGCGGTGCGGGAACCAGCAAATACCGCTGCCTGAAACTGACGGTGGAGGGCCCCGGCCTCCTGACGGTTTATGCGGTTTCCTCTCTGGCGAATACGCCGCGTAATCTTGTGCTCTACCGCACTTCCGACGGTGCGGAAGTGGCGCAGGCATCGGCGCCTGCCGCAGACGATGCGGGCATCGTGGAACCGCTTACATTCGCCTTTGATCAGGCAGGGACATACTACCTGTCCACCAAGGGGGATATTCCGCTTGCGCCTCTGAGCACGGTGATGAATCTGGCGGTCATCCTGCTGATCGTAGGCGCGGCGATCGTTTTCAACGGCGCAATGCTTCTCATGCAGCGTTGGGAGCGGATGAAGGATCTGCTTTGCGTGGAGCCGGCGCTGATCTTCTTCCTGCTGTTTGTCTACTATCCGGTGGTGGACATGGTGCGCATCTCATTTACCGACATGGGCATTCTGACCATGGGAAAGCAGGAATTCATTGGCCTGAGCAACTACAATTGGCTCTTCAACCAGTCCGGCGCGCGCTATTTCTGGGAGTCGTTGCGCATTACGGCCACCTATACATTTTGGGAGGTCGTTATCACCCTGGTGGGCGGCATGCTGTTGGCCCTGCTTTTCAATCGGATGACCCGCGGATTTAATTTCATGCGTGCGGTGGTGTTCATGCCCAAGTACATTGCGGTTTCCACAAGCGCCGTGGTATTCATGTGGATTCTGTACAGCCCCGCGGCCGCCGGCGCCAACCAGTCCGAAGGCATCCTCAACTATGCGCTGTCGCTGTTTGGCATCACCGGCCCACACTGGCTCATCGATGCCTCTACAGCCCTGGCCGGCGTGCTGATCCTCACCGCCTGGCGCGTGGTGGGCTATGCCATGATGATCTATCTTTCTGCCATGCAGGGGATTCCGCAGGATTACTACGAGGCCGCTCGCATTGACGGTGCAGATGGTGTGCAGCAGTTCCGTTTTATCACCGTGCCGCTGCTGGCGCCCACGACGCTCTTTCTCTTCGTGACCACCTTTATCGCTTCCATGAAGGTGTTCCAGAGCGTGGATGTCATGACCGGAGGCGGGCCCGGCACGGCCACCAACGTCATGGTGCAGTGGATCTATAATCTCACGTTTACGGATTTCCGCACGGCGCGCGGCGCGGCGGTATCGGTTGTGTTTTTCGTGATCCTGCTGGTGTGCACCATGGCCACGATGAAATATTCCAACAAGAATGTCAATTATGACGCATAAGGGGGCGGCTGCATGTTGAGCGTTAAGAAAAAAGTGGGAATTGGCCTGGTGTTGTGCGCCGCGGTTTCCCTGTTTATTGCGTTTTTAGGCATCCCCCTGTCCTTTTCCAGCAGAGCGGAAGCGGTGCTGGTGGCGGCTGGGGGGGGGTTGATCCTCTGCGCCCTGCCTCTGATGTGGGCAGATGGCCTGCGCAACCTGCGCGCGCAGGGCAGGCACGGCGGCCATCTGCTGCGCATGCGGCAAAGCGGCTTTTTCGATGTGCTGGTATTCCTCGCCATCCTCTCCATGATTCTGGCCGTGATGGGATGCGCCGGCATGGTGCATTACAACGCCGTGTTTGAGCGTCATGCCCGGCTTGCGGCGGGAGACGGCCCTGTTCCCCAAACCCTGGAAGAGGCGCGGCAGCTGGACACATTTGTGGAATACAATTTTGAGCAGGACCTCCATTTCCTCTCCCGGAACTCCGGTGTGTTCTTCACGGTCGCAGGCATTGTGCTGGTAGGGGTGGCCGTGTGCCTGCTCTATATGCGCTTCGTCTCCCCCATTGTTGCGGCGGACGACTCGCTGCGGATCGCCCACGGCGTCTATCGCAGGGTGGCTCAAGGCGCTGTGGCGGCGTTGATCACGTTGATCATGCTCTTTCCGATCTACTGGATGGTCATTTCTTCCTTTAAGACGAGCACCGAACTGCTGGCCGCCGTGCCTACGCTCTGGCCTAAACAATTTGTGTGGGAAAACTATCCGAATGTGCTTGAGCGCGCGCCCTTCATCCGTTATCTCATCAACACGCTGATCACCACATGCTGCATCATGATCACGGAGCTGACCATGGGAGTGCTGGCGGCCTATGGCTTTTCCAAGGGCCGTTTCAAGGGACAGAACGTGCTGTTCATGCTCGTTCTGGGCGCGCTGATGGTGCCCATTCAGGTGACGTTTGTGCCCATCTATGTGATGATTGCGCGGCTGAATGCCATTGACACCTATGTGGGCATCGTGCTGCCCAACTTGGTGAGCGCATATTTCATCTTCATGCTTCGGCAGAATTTCATGGCCGTGGATGACAGCTATATTGAGGCGGGCAGGCTGGATGGTATGGGCCGCATCAGCACCATCATCCATGTGCTGTGCCCCATGTGCAAACCCACGCTGATCACGGTGAGCATCATCTCCTTTATCAACGGATGGAACAGTTACTTCTGGCCCAAGATGGTCACCAAGACGGAAGCCAGCCGCACCATTGCCGTGGGCGTGCAGCAGCTCAAAAACACATTCGCCGGCCAGGAGGTTTCCAATTACAACGAGATCATGGCGGGCGCGGTGATGGCCATCATTCCCATCGTGTTGCTGTTCCTGTTCCTGCAAAAATACATCATGACAGGCATGAGCAAGGCAGCGATGAAGTGAGCGCCGCTGTCCTCCCCTTGGAAAGGAGCATCCCCATGTTCAGGAAAACCGCAGCCCTGCTTCTTCTGCTGGCGTTGGCCTCTTTCCCGCTGGCCAGAGCGGAAGAGACGCGCTATGCGCAGGTGTTTGACCGCGAACAGGATGCCGGGAATCTTACCATCCGCTTTTTATGGCTGGGCGAACAGGTGGCGGAGGATAAGCCCGGAGACTGCATGATTCTCACGGCCCCGGATGGGCAGGTGATGGTGCTGGATGCCGGCCACCCCGAATCGATCGGCTACGTCACCGCCGCACTCGACGCCATGGACATCACGCGGATTGATTACCTCGTGGCCTCCCACCCGCACATCGATCATATTGGCGGGATGAGCACCCTCATCGAGCGTTATGAGATCGGCACGCTGTACACCAGCGCGCTCACATATGAAGATTCCGCTACGTATCAGGCCTTTCTCCGCACGGCAGGCGCAGCGGACCTTGAGCCCGTCGTCCTCAAGGAGGGAGACAGCTTCCTGTTTGGCGGGGATGTGCGCGTGGATGTATACAACCCCCAGCCGGAAATTCCTTATCCAAAGGATTATCCGCGTGGCGCGACGCAGTTTATCAACAACCATTCGCTGGTGCTCAAGTTCACCTACGGCCAGTCCACCCTGATGCTGGCGGGGGATCTGTATTCCGGAGGAGAAAGGGAGGTGGTAGAGCGGTGGGGTGACGCGCTTGACTGCGATGTCATGAAGGCCAATCATCACGGCGCCAATACGTCCTCCTCGCTGGCCTGGCGGCAGGCGGTTTCCCCTCAGATCACCGTGATTACCAGCGACACCATCGAGGACGTGAACACGGCCAAGAAGTTTTTAAAAGATGGGCAGCAGATGTATCACACTCTGCTGGACGGATGCATCCGCATCCGCACAGAGGGTGACGGCGCCTACGATGTGCTCACTGAAAAGGACAGGCAGACAAACCTATTTGGATGACGAAAAGCGCGGAAGGCCCTCTATTCCCCGTCCGTTTTCCTTTGATGATCCCATGCAGGGCACTTTACTGTGCGTGCGGTGGGCATCCTTTATCGCCCGCAGCCCGGAATGTTACCCTTAAGTAAGAAAGAGGACGTGTGTTTCCCCGATTCGTCCGTCAATCCCCGGCAAATCCGCTGGCTTGTGCGGCTCCTATAAGCGCCTGTGCCGGCGAGCGCTGTTCGCGCTCAGTAAATTCAAAAGCCGCATCTTTGATGCTGGCTGGCCGCCCTCATCGGGCGGCTTCTTCTTTCTTGGCTCTTTTTTTAAAGGCCC
>DVMG01000155.1 GCA_018715105.1 Candidatus Ventricola intestinavium | reverse complement strand
CGGCGCTCTGTTTTCTTCCCTTCGAGAAGCGATCCTTCAGGGGAAAACGGAAAGAAAACCCGGAGTCTTCCTCGTCCTCTTCGTCTTCTTCCTCGTCCTGGAGCTCATCTTCCTCAAGCCCCGCGCTGCGTTCATCGGCCTCCTCGGCTGTAAAGCCCAGCCTCTTAGACAGCGTACCCAAAAAACTCATGCATGTTCCCCCTTGAGATTCTTCTGCGGCGCGGCCGTGCTGCGCCGGCCGAATATGGCCGAACCGATGCGCACATGCGTTGCCCCCTCTTGTGCTGCCGGCAGGTAATCGCCCGACATGCCCATGGAAAGCTCCTGCATCCGCACGCCGGCAAGGGCCTCTTCCCGAAGCGCGTCAAAGAGCTGCCGCATGCGCATAAAATACGGGCGCAACGCCGCCTCGTCGCCAAGATCCGGCATGATGGCCATCAGACCGCGCACCTCCAGGCCGGGCAGCGCGGCGCAAAACCGGGCGAAGGAGAAAAGCGCGTCCACCGCGACGCCGCCCTTCTGAGGCTCATCCCCGATGTTGACCTGGATGAGCACCGGCATCCGCAGCCCGTGCTGCTGTGCCCGGCGGTCGATCTCCTGCGCCAGCGCCTCACGGTCAAGCGACTGGATCATGGCGACTTTATCTATTATATATTTAACCTTGTTCAATTGCAACCGTCCAATGAGATCAATTTGGAATGAAGCATCCAGATACGGCCGTTTTTCAAGGATTTCCTGCACGCGGTTTTCCCCCAGACGGCGGATCCCGGCGTTTTTCACCTCGTTGACGCGCGGCGCGGGCACGGTCTTGCTCACTGCGATGATCTCCGGGGCACGTCCCCAGCGTTCCATGGCCGCATCCTCAAGCTGACGGCGAATGCACCCGATGCGCTCTGTCAATTCCTGCTCCATACGGTTTTGCCTCCATTCCCGCAATCCCCCGCTTAGAAAAGCATGACGGTCTTATCGTTGGCCAGGGGGGATCCCTCCAGCGTCGGCCGGATGAATGCGGTATTCTGATCCGGGTATGAAACCACCGTCACCGGCACAAACGTCTGCAAGCCGCCTTCCACAATCACCACGCCGATCATGTTGTCAATCGTATACAGCGCGTTGATGGGCACATGATAGCCGGACACAAAATCTCCCACCGTCGCGCTGCACGTGCGGATGTTGAGCACCGGCTCCACGCTCTGGTTGGCGACCCGCATGCGCAGCAGCAGGTCGCTGCCGATGCGCGTGAAGGATACGACGACGCCTGTGACCACGTAATTATTGAATCCCTCCAGCTGCATCTGGTATTCTTCTCCCACCACGGGATTCCAGTCCTCATCCTGGCACAGGAAGAGCGCATACCATTCATCCTCCAGCACCGTGCGGAAGATGGGATCGCTTCCGCGGGAAACCGTGGATTGCTCCGGCGCCACGCCCCGGATGACATTGCGCACGTCCGACGGCGTGAGCGACGCATACGTCGTCGAATTGACAGTCTGCTCATAGCCGTCGGTGTAAAAGCTGACAATGCAGTCTTCCTGGGCGGTGTATGTGGTCGTCCAGCTTTCGATCTTCTTGAGCTGATCGTTTTCAACTTTGTAAAGCTCGGAAAGCGTCTGGTCGTCCGGGTATTTCTGGCGAAGGTAATTCTTTCTTACCGTCAGCGCGCTGGTCATCTGGCGTTCCAGATTGCTCAGGCTGCCCACGCCGCGCCCCTGCACAAGGGAACGCACCTGCAGGGCAAGCGCATCGATCTCCGCGTTTTCGCTGTCAAGCGCGGCATCCACAAACGTGCTGAAGACCTGATTGACATGATAGTTCTGGATCTCCTCGCGATACGTCTGCAGCCTGCTGATCTCCGTCTGATTGTATCCCGAGGAATAGACCTTGCAGATCACACCGGCCCGGCTGACCCGGCTGCCCTCATCGGCAACAAAGTCAATGCTGGTAGCGTTTTCAGCTTCATAAAGCGTCTCATTGCGGGCGACCACCAGCGTGCCGGAATGATAATTGCCGAAAGAGCGCTCCACAACGCGCGCCGTCGTCGCATTCCCGTCAAAATAGCCGCGGATCTGCCAAACCGCCACGCCCGCGATGCCCAGCACGATCAGAAGGATGACGGCGCGCAGAAGCCCTGTGCGGCGCCTTGATTTTTTCTTTTTTCTCTTCTTCGCGCCCATTTGGAAAACGATTACCCCTTTTCATGCTGCGGTTTTATTGTGGCTCCTCCGCCCCGGGCGCAATCACCCAGATGGCGCTTCTCTGCCCGCTGAGGGTCAGATCATACCGCGCCAGAATGCGCACCCCCTGCGTCCTGCGCAGGGTGCTTTCCGCGTGCGCAAGCGAAGCGAGAACGATCAGCCGGCCGTCCGCCTCCAGCACGCGCCTGGCCTCAAAAAGCGCGCTGCGCAGATCTGACAAAAGGCGCTCGGTCTTTTCCGCCTTCACCGGCAGATAGAGGATGACGGCGCTTTGACTGGCGTCCGCCAAATCCGTGCAGCCGCCCGGCCCCTCGCATACACGCACGCCGCGAACCCTGTTTTCGATCAGGGCGGCGCTGTTGCGGTCCGGGCAGACGCATGTGAGCGTGCGCACGCCGGCAGCCTTGACCGCTGCGGCCAGAGCGGCGGATGTGCAGCCCAGAATCGCCGCATTTTTTCCCACGCACGGAGCCAGCGACGCGGCAACCGCGCATACATCGCCGCGCAGCGGCCCATCCTGCCTGCCCGTCCGCCCGATACGCCAGAGAAAATAAGCTGCCTCCGGCCTCAGAAGCACCCAGAGCTCCACATCGGGCCGTTCCCGGCCAGTGCGCATGCCGGTCTGCTCACAGATGGCTTTTTCCAGCATGTCCACATAACGCATATTGGCGCTCACCAGCTGATCGCCCTGCATGGTCACGATTCGAAATCGCAGACCCTGCGTCTGGTCATAGGGAAACCGGTCAAGCCAGCCCCCCGTGGCAAGCAGGCGGCGAAGAGCCTCCTCTGCGCTGGCCATGGGTTTCATCTGAAAGAGCACACGAAACGACATGTGCATGTACGGCAGCCGCGGCTCATGCGCGCTTTTATACAGTGCAGCGCCGCTGAGCATGCGCTCCACCGCCACGCCGCCCTCTCTGCGGAGCATGGCTTCAACCGGCTCTTCGAGCCCCTTTACAAACGTGGAAAAATAGAGTGTTTTCATCCGATCCATCCATCCGAATCTTTCGTCCGGTTTCTTCCCCGGCCGGTGTCTTTTTCATGATGACGATAAGGGCCTTTGCGTCTTTCGGCTTTTACGCCGCGCGGCGCTCAGGCGTGAAAGCACGCCTTCTGATATTCAAACAGGGTCCGAAGATAGGCATCCCCATAATTATAGAGCGTATTCTCCGCGAGCATGTTTTCCATGCGCTTTACAGAGCACCAGCGCACGGCGCTGACCTCCTCCTTCTGCAGGACGAACGCATCCTCTTCGCGATCCATCCGCAGGGAAAAGACATAGCAAAATGAGTCCGGCCTGCGAAGCCGCGCAACCAGGTGCATCTCTTCGCACGCGGCGTCGTATCCCAGTTCCTCACGCAGCTCCCTTCGTGCAGCCGTCAGAGGATCCTCCCCGCTGACAGCGGAGCCGCCGGTTCCCGCCCAAATGCCGGGCTTCCACTGCAGGGTCAGCGCGCGGCGCTGGATGAGGAACTCTCCCCTGCTGTTCAGCGGCCAGATATGCACGACGATGTGATACATCCCGGGCGGAACCTGTTCGCCCCGGATCATTGTTTTCCCCGTTTTCTTTCCCTGCGCATCATACAGATCCCAAATCTCAACGGGCATTCCGCTCACCTCCTGACACGCGAAGACGTTCGGCCAGCTGCTGCGCCGTCTCTTCAAGCGAGGCATCCTCTGCATCAAAGAAGAGATCCGCTTCGTTTTCGTACAGAGGGACACGCTCCTGATAAAGGTCAAAAAGCGTCTGGCCGGGCCGAAGCGTCACGCCGCGTGTGGCGAGATTGGAAAGGCGCCGGCTGATCACCTCATAGGGCAGCCGGATATAGACGACCGTGCCGCCTTCGTGCAGATGGAGCATCGCCTTTTTTCCATAGACCACGCTCCCGCCTGTGGCGATGACCGTGTGATCGCATGCGAGAGACGCAACACACGCCTCCTCCCTGGCAAGAAAAGCGTCAATCCCGCTTTCCTCGATCATCTGCTGGAGTTTTTTGCCGTGCTGCGCCTGCAAAACGACATCCGTATCCACAAATGCCATGCCAAGCGCCTTGGCAAGCAGCACGCCAAGCGTGCTTTTTCCGCAGCCGGGCATGCCAATCAAAACGATGTTCTCCATCGAATCCTTCTCTCTGCAAAAAAATCCCTGTCCATTTTATCCTGAAAGTGTCCGTTTTTCAAGTGCAAACGGAATTTTCCTCAAAAAAACAGGAATTCTCCTTCAAAAACAGTGATACAACAGCGATACAGCGAAAAAATCGCGGATGGATCTTGCATATTATTCGAGTTTAGTGTATAATCATGCATGTTTATTCTCTGAATCGGAGGTTGACGATCGCCATGGATCTCAGACATTACGAGGCCCTGCGCCCCTTTGCCCAAAGACACCTGCTGACCCTGCAGGACTGGAGTGAAGACGAACTCCTGCAGTGCCTGTCCCTCGCCCTTCGAATGAAGGACATGCAAAAACGCGGCGAAAAACAGACATGCCTGGAGGGCAAGACGCTGGCGATGATCTTTGCCAAATCCTCCACGCGCACGCGCGTTTCCTTTGAAGTAGGGGTTTCGCAACTGGGCGGCACCGCGCTTTTCCTCTCCACGGCCGACATCCAGCTGGGCCGCGGGGAACCCATCGCGGATACCGCCCGGGTTCTCTCGCGCATGGTGGATGGTATCATGATCCGCACATTCAAACAAAGCGATCTGGCCGCGCTGGCTCAATCCGGCTCCATCCCGGTCATCAACGGATTGACGGATGAATTCCATCCCTGCCAGGTGCTGGCGGATCTGCTGACCATTTATGAAAAGAAGGAGACGCTCCGTTCCCTGAAGCTGGCGTTTGTGGGGGACGGCAACAACATGGCGCACTCCCTGATGATCGGCTGCTCCAAGCTGGGCATGGATGTGGCCCTCGCATGCCCGGATGGCTATAAACCCAACCCCACCTATACCGCCTGGGCCGTGGCAAACGCGGCGGAGCACGGCAGCCGCGTGACCGTCTGCACCGATCCCCTTGAGGCCTGCAGGGATGCGGATGTGCTCTACACCGATGTGTGGGCCAGCATGGGCCAGGAGGAGGAAGCGCAGAAACGCAGGCTTGCGTTTAAAGATTACCAAGTCAATGCCTCCTGCCTGGCCGTGGCCAAGCCC
>DVMG01000154.1 GCA_018715105.1 Candidatus Ventricola intestinavium | reverse complement strand
GGAATAACCGGGCCTTCAAAACGACATCATTATATCAAAACGATGCGGTGATGTCATCCCAAAAACAAAGAATTTCCGGCTGACCGCGCAGGGAATCTGCGCCAGCCGGAAAGAAGGGCCGCACAGAGAATCACTCTTCTTCTGGCTGCTGCGGAGCGGGCAGGCCCAGCGCTTCCAGCAGAAGGCGGCGGTTGTCTTCCAGATCGGCAAGGATGCCGCTTGTGCCGTTTGCGGCGTTGCCATAGCGCCAGGATCCCTCAAAGGGAACCGATATGCGCGTGACCTCTGCGCCGCGCAGCCACAAGGCCTTGTAGACCAGAGCGGCCTGCTGCGCGCCGCTGAGCGAAGAGCGCCATGCGTGGCTCATGCTGTCCACCAGGGAAAGGACATGGGAGGCCGTCATCCTGCGCATCTGCGCGACAAGCGCTTCAAAGAGCTTGCTTTGGCGGTTGCCGCGGCCAATGTCGTTATCCAGCTTGCGGCAGCGCGCGTAAGTGAGGGCCTGTGCGCCGTTGAGATGGCAGATCCCCTCGCTCAGCGGCGAATCGGGATAAGCGCCGGCTGTGTTGTCAATATACCGGGCTTCTTCAGCCGTCAATTCCACATCCGCGCCCCCGATGGCGTCTACAATCGAGATCACGGATGAAAAATTGACGCGGAACCAGCCGTCGATTTCAACACCGAAATTCTGCTCCACGGCGCGCACGAGGGCGTCTTCATCGTGATTGCGCACAATGGTATTGATTTTTACCTGGCTTCCCGTGTCGTTTTTCACAAACATGTCACGGGCAAACGTGGCGGCGGCGATCTGCGACCGGTCAAAATCAAGGTGCACGAGCATCATCACGTCGCTGCGTCCGTTGTCATCCAGGGAGCCATAGTTGTCAATCCCCAGGATGAGATAGGTCTGCGTGCCATGCGGATGCAGCGCGACGAGCAGCACGAGGAGCGCCACAACCAGAGCCAGCAGCGCGATGGCCGCGATGCGCAGCTTTCGATGGGCTTTAAAGAAGGAAGAGGCTTTTTCAAATGAGTTTCGGACGGTTTGCATGATCGATGCCCCCGCTTTCTGCCGGAACGAAGGCGCATGAAGGCAGCGCGGCTTCCCGGCCCTTTTCAACATGAATGGAGAATCAAAATGCGCCCCAATGGGACATGAAAGATCTAAGAGTAAACATAACATAAATAAAGAAGAAAATCAAGCGCGGCAAAGGCGCTGCGCTTTTTTTCCCGATTGAATGCGCATAGGAGTTGCCAGACCTGCTTTTTTCGTGTATAATTAAAACGTTATGGACTTTTGCGCAGGATTCCAAAGGGGCCCTGCTCAAGATAGATGGCCGCCGGGATGACCTCCGCACGGCGTCAAGACACAACATGCACATGAAACGGAAACGCGCAAATGCGCCGATGCAGGTGCGTCTGTTTTTGATACGCAAAATTGCATCGAAACAGTCCCTGCGCCGGATACCGGGCCATGGACAGAAGGAAGCAAGAACCAACGGAATGGACAAGAAACAGATAAAGAAAGGAAATGGCTGTGACAGATAACGAAAATAGAGAGAACAGAGAAAACATAAAGCCTGCCGAAGGGCAGAAAAAGGACAAGGCGCAGGCAGGCGCCCGCCGCCGGCCCGTTCGCCGCACCGCGCAGCCTGGTCAGGCGGCCGCCCAGGAACCCGCTGCGCCGCGCAAATCGGGAACCGTGCGCAAACCCCGGGTTTCCGCCCCCGTCTCCCGGAATCAGGAGGAGGCAAAGGCATCCCCTGCCCGGGAGCAGCCGCGCGCCCCGCGCCGCGGCAGGAGCCCGGCTCCTGCGCAGCCGGCTTTGCCGGCAGGCACGGCTGGCGGGCAAAGCGCGGTTTCCCTGGAAACCGCGCAGAAAGCGCGAGCCCCGCGGGCAAGCAGCCGGTCGGCCGGCGGGCAGAATCCGGCCTCCGCGCCGCGCAGAAAACCGGCGGCTACCCGGCCGCGCCAGGGACGGCGCCACATTGTGTCCCCTGCCGCCCAGGAGGAAAAGCCCTGTATTTCCCAGACGCTTCAGCTCACAGGCAGGCGCCCGCCGTCCATGCGCTCGCGGGCCAGCGCGCATCCCACCAAGAGCACGCTGCGCATGATTCCGCTGGGGGGCATGTGTGAGATCGGCAAGAACATGACGGCCTATGAGTATGGCAACGACATCATCATCGTTGACTGCGGGCAGATCTTCCCGGATGAGACGATGCCCGGCGTGGACGCGGTCATTCCGGATTTCACATACGTGCTGCAAAATCGCGACCGTGTGCGCGGCATCTTTATCACCCATGGCCACGAGGATCACATCGGCGGCCTGCCCTATCTGCTGCGTGAATTCAGGGCTCCCGTCTATGGCGGGCGCATGACCATCGAGCTGCTGGGGTATAAGCTGGATGACCGCGTGCCCGGACTTGCGCGCAGCTGCGAGCTGCATGTGGCCGAGGCGGGGGACGTGATCCGGGCGGGATGCTTTGCCGTGGAATTCATCCACGTCAACCATTCCATCGCCGATGCGTTCATGTTTGCCATCCGCACGCCGATTGGCATCATCGTGCACTCGGGGGATTTCAAGATCGATTACACGCCGATCAACGGCGAGATCATGGATCTGCAGCGTATCGCGCAGATCGGCCGCGAGGGCGTGCTGCTCTTTGTGTGTGAATCCACCAACATTGAGGTGCCCGGCTTTTCCAAGTCCGAGCGGCATGTGGGGGAATCCATGGCCGAGATGTTCAAGGATGCGCGCGGCCGCATCTTTGTGGCGACCTTCTCTTCCAATGTCTCGCGGCTTCAGCAGATCTTTACCGCCGCAGAGCGCCATGGACGCAAGGTGGCCCTGGTGGGCCGCAGCATGCTCAACGTCTTCAACGCGGCCAACAACCTGGGCTATATTCAGAAGAAACCGGACACGCTCATCGAGCTTTCTCAGGTGGATCACTACCCGCCGGAGCAGGTGGTCATCATCTCCACGGGGTCGCAGGGCGAACCGATGAGCGCCCTGACGCGCATCGCGTTTTCCAACCACAGGGAGATCGAAATTCAGCCGGGCGATACGGTCATCATCTCCGCCACGCCGATTCCCGGCAATGAAAAGCCGATTTATAAGGTTATCAACGAGCTTTACCGCCGGGGGGCGAAGGTGTATTATTCTGCGCTGGCGGATGTGCACGTCTCCGGCCATGCTTCCCAGGAGGAGATCAAGCTCGTGCACAGCCTGGTGAGGCCGAAGTTCTTCATTCCCGCGCACGGGGAAACCCGCATGCTCTATCAGCACGCGGAGCTCGCGCACAGGCTGGGCGTGCCGTTTGAAAACATCTTTATCCTCGCCAATGGGGATATCTTTGAGATTTCAAAGGGATCCGCGCGCGTGGCTGGCTTTACAAACGGGGATGCGGTGCTCATCGACGGCGCGTCCTCCGTGGGCGAGGTGGACAACAGCGTGCTGCGCGAACGCAAGCTGCTCTCCGCAGACGGTGTCGTCGCCATCTCGCTGGTGATCAACCGCCGCACGGGCATGATGATGGCGCAGCCCGTCGTCAGCGCCATGGGCTTTTTGTATGACAGCGAACACGCCAAGATCGAGGCGGACTGCCGCCAGCATGCGGCCAACTTTGTCACCCGCACGCTGAGCAGCGGCCACAAGGTGCAGGAGGCCGTTTCTTCCGGCCAGATGCAGGGGCAGATGCGCTCGTTCCTCTATGAGCGCACAAAGCGCCGGCCGGTTGTGATGATCAACCTGACCGAGGTGGAGTAAAACGGCGGACGGGACGGAGGACGGAAACATGGAGAAAAGGGATTGCCGGGAGGCCGGAGCGGAGGGCATGCCGGTTGTGCATGTGATCAACGGCCGGCAGAAGAAGCTCTTGCAGGGGCATCCCTGGGTATACGGCAACGAGATTGAGCGCATCCAGGGGGAGCCGCAGGACGGCGGCCTGGTGACGGTGGTGGATTTCCGCGGGCGCTATATGGGCGCGGGCTTTTACAACAGCCGCTCCCTGATCACCGTGCGCCTGCTCACCCACAGGCGGGAAGAAGTCACGGAGGCGCTGATCGCCGCCCGCGTGCGCGAGGCATGCGCATACCGCCGCTTTGTGCTGGAAAGACCGGGAACGGATTGCTGCAGGCTGATCTACGGGGAAGCCGACCGCCTTCCGGGCGTCATCTGCGACCGCTTCGGCGGGGTGATTGTGCTTCAGATCCTGGCGCTGGGCATGGAGCGCTTTACGCAGACGATTGCGGACACGCTGATGGAATGCCAGCGCCCGGACTGCCTTGTGCTGGACAACGAAGACGCCATTCGGAAAAAGGAGGGCATGGCGTGCTTTTCCCGCGTGCTCTATGGGGAACTGCCTCGGGAAGTCCTCCTTCAGGAAAACGGCGTTCGCTTTTCCGTGGATGTGATGCACGGGCAGAAGACGGGCTGTTTTCTGGATCAGAAGGACAATCACCGGTTTGTTCAGCAGTTCTGCCACGGCGCGCGCGTGCTCGACTGCTTTTCCTACATCGGTGGGTTTGCGCTTCACGCCGCTCTGGCCGGCGCAAGCAGCGTGACGGCGGTGGACATCAGCGAAGCGGCGGTGGAGCGGATCAAAAGGAATGCCGGCCTCAACGGCGTGCAGGTTGACGCCGTCTGCGCGAACTGTTTTGATTATCTGCGCGCGCAGGGAAAGGAAAAGCGCCGGTACGATGTGGTGATCCTCGATCCGCCCGCCTTCACCAAGGCGCATGCCAACATGGCCAGCGCCTGCCGCGGGTATAAAGAGATTGCGCTTTCGGCCATGCGCCTCCTGCCCGCGGGAGGCGTGCTGGCCACGCACTCCTGCTCCTATCACATGCCGGAGGATGTGTTTGTCAGCACCGTGCTCTCTGCCGCGCAGGATCTGCACCGGCAGGTGCGCGTGATGACCCTGCGCAGGCAGGATATCGACCACCCCGTGCTTGCGGGATATCCGGAAAGCTACTATCTTAAGAGCCTGTGGCTTCAGATGCTGGACTGATTGCCGGCATAGCGGGCCGCCTTCTCTTCCAAACGCCGGAAAGGGAAGGCGGCTTTTTTATGCAGGAACCGGACGGATGCATGGGGCGCGCCGCCCCAGCTATCTCGCACCCGGTGAGGAGGACGCGCAGAATGGGTGGGAAAGCATCGTCTCATAAAGAGCCTCCTCCTGTGGACTGAGCCGATGCTCTGCTTTGAACAGCAGACCGACGGGACGGCGCTCCTGTGTTTTTTCAACGGAAAGATATGTGATGGCATCCTCAAGATGCATCGATTGCAGCGGCACAGAAGGCACGAAGGCGACGCCGGCTCCCGCCGCAACAGATTGAAACAGAAGGCCCGTCATGGGCAAGCGAAGGACGACCGGCGGATGGATGCCGTGAATGCGAAAATAATTCTGTGCAAAGCATCCGCTATACGACGAGGAGCGCGGTAACAGGAAGGGGATGCCGGCCAGCATTGGGGGGAAAATGCGGGGAAATGTGCAGGAATGGTCCTGGATGGCGAGGGACGACAATGCGTGACCACGGGGCACTGCGAGCACCATTTCCTGATAGCCGACAGTCAGGAAAGAGAGCGCTTTGGCATTTTCCTCGGTGACTAACCCCAGGGCTACAGGCCAGTCTCCGCGAATCATTCGTTCCAGGATGCGGCATTGAGGCGTTATGCAGCATTGGACGCTGAGGTCAGCGTGCGCGCTGTATAAGGCAGGAAGAACGCTTCCGGTCATATATCCGGAATATGCCATCGGATAGGCCATGATGAGATCCCGCCTGGCTGCAAATCCCCGGACGTCACGCTCGAACCGGTCGTTTATCTGGACTATTTTTGCGGCGTTTTCCAAATAAAACCTGCCAAAATCCGTGGGGATCATCCGATGCCCCGAATATTCAAAGAGTTTTGCCCCTAATTCATGTT
>DVMG01000153.1 GCA_018715105.1 Candidatus Ventricola intestinavium | reverse complement strand
TTTTGCAGCATATACGCTTTCAATCAAAGTTGTGCATTTTGCACATATGCAAGATTGAACAGGATTGCGCCAGATCCTCTGCCCCTTTTCGCCCCTTTTTTCTTTAAAAAAGACGGCATGCTCCTGCATACCGCCGCTGAAATTCTTTCATGGAACATGCATTTCTTCTAAAGCATCCATCTCCTGTGGATATACCCTTCACCTTTTTTCCATCAGCGTCCTTCAACCCGGATCACGCTGACCTTGGAAACCAGATCCCTGGCCATTTCACTCAGCGCAAGCCGGACCGCCCTCTCGGATGCGCGATGCGTCAGGAAAACAAGCTGCACGCATCCCCCCTCATCCCGTTCGCCCTTTTGCACCATCGAGGCAATGCTCACGCCGTGACGGGCAAATGTGCCGCACACCTGTGAAAGCGCGCCCGGTTCATCCTTGGCCCGCATGCGCACAAAATGCACGCACTGCCAGTCCTGCGCCATGGTGCAGGGTTCATCGCAGACGGCGGGAAGGGGATGCTTTTTCGTCTTAGCGGCCTTGATCAGGTCGGAAACCAGCGCGCTGGCGGTTGGCATGTCGCCCGCGCCGCGGCCGTAAAACATCATTTCTCCGCACGCGTGCCCGCTGACGTATACCGCATTGAACGCTTCCCCCACGCTGGCCAGCGGATGATCCTCGGGCACAAACGTGGGATGCACGCGCGCCTCCACCGCGCCGCCTTCCATTTTGGCAACGGCAAGCAGCTTAAGCGTCAGCCCGAATTCCCGGCCGCACTGCACATCCAGCGGCGTCACACCGGTCATGCCCTCGCGGTAAATCGCTTCCACCGGCACATGACGGTGAAACGCCAGCGTCGAAAGGATGGACAGCTTGTAGGCCGCATCGTATCCTTCCACGTCGGCCGTCGGATCCGGCTCTGCCAGCCCCAAACGCTGTGCATCGGCAAGCACATCGCCATAAGCCGCTCCCTCGCGGCTCATCCGGCTGAGAATATAATTCGTGGTGCCATTGATAATGCCCATGATGGATGTGATGCGGTTTGCCTGCAGCGAATCATTGATGGCGCGGATAATCGGGATCGCGCCGCATACGCTGGCCTCATAATACAGGCCGCTTTGATAATCGCGCGCCGCGCGCACGATCTCCTCCCAATGGGAGGCAAGCGCCATCTTGTTGGCGGTGATGACCGTCTTGCCGTTTTGAAGCGCACGCACCAGATAGGAAGCCGCGGGCTCCTCTCCTCCCATAAATTCCATGACCAGAGCGATCTGCGGATCGTTAAGCACATCCTCAGGACGGTCCGTCAGCAGCGCCCGAGGGATCGCCCTCGTTTTTTCAAGAGAGCGCACAAGAATGCGGCGCACCTCAAAGCGGATGCCTTCGTTTTTTTCCAGCTCCCCGCCAAACGATTCAAGCAGCCTGTAAACGCCGCAGCCGATGTTGCCGCAGCCAAGAAAACCCACCGCGATCCTCTCCATGAGCGAAACTCCCTTTCCCCGAAGCTGTCATAAGCCGTTTTTCTTCTAGCCGTTTTTCTTCTATCAGGAATACAGGACGATGATCGAAAGACATCCATTTTCAGGTCACGCCTGCCTCACGCCTGATTCTTTTCATAGATCAGCCGCAGCCCCACCAGCGTCAGATCGGGATTGATTTCATCGATCACCGCTGAATGGCTTTTGACCAAATGCGCCATGCCGCCGGTTGCGATGACCTTGATACCGCCGCAGCCCATCTCCTGCTTCATCCGGCCGACGATCTTTTCAACCGATCCAATATAACCGTAGATGATGCCGGACTGGATGTTGCTGACCGTCGTGCGCCCGATGACGCGGGGGGGCAGCACCAGCTCGATGGAAGGCAGCTTTGCCGTGCCCGTAGACAGCGCCTGATTCATCATGCGAAGGCCTGTGCTGATGGCGCCGCCGAGAAACTCATTCTTTTCGGAAACAACGCCATACGTCGTCGCCGTGCCGAAGTCAATGAAGATCGACGGGCCGCCATAGAGCGTGGAAACGGCCACGGCGTTGGCGATGCGGTCGCTGCCCAGCTCTCGCGGATTCTCATAGCGAATGTTCAGCCCGGTCTTCATTCCCGGCACAAGCAGGCGGGGCTCAAGGTCAAAGTAATCGCGGCACATATGCTCAATCGTGTAGTTAATCGTGGGCACGACCGAAGAGATCATGATTCCCTCAATCTGCCGCATATTCAGATTGTGATAACGGAACAGATCCGCCATGATGATTCCATACTGATCCGATGTCATCGTCGTATCCGTTGCGCAGCGCCAGCGCCGGACGAGACGTTCCCCGTCAAACACCGCCGCTTTGATGTTTGTGTTGCCAATATCCATGACAAAAATCATGGTATGCCATCCTTCCCCCCGGCGGTCCTCTCAGCCGCCGTGATCTTCCTCTGCTTTTTGATCCGCTTTCCCGTCTTTCTTCTCTTCTTTCCCTATCCGCTTTTCCTATCCGCGCACGGCGCGGCCCAGCGCGCGCTCGACCGCCGCGGACAGAACCGGCGCCAGGAACACCGCCACCAGCATCTCCGGCAGGCCGTTGGTCACGCTCATCACCGCGATGCCCATGCCTACGCCCTGGCTGGCAATCGCCTCCGGCACATTCGCGCCGGACACGAGCATCTGCTCAATCGCTCCGGCGTAGAGCAGATAGATCATGCCCATGACCATGAATGTGTGCAGCACCGTGCCCAGCGCGCTGGCCGCCACATACGCCTGAAAACGGCCTCTTTCCCCTCCCGTGCGCAGCATGGCCTTTTGTATGCCGTATACAAACAGCGGAAACAGCACGCGCGGCACCACGGACACGAGCGGATTGATAAAGAAAGGCGCAAAAAAGGAGGCTCCCGTCAGGTTGCTGATCAGGCTGTGCACGCCGAAGACAAGCCCTGTGATCATCCCCGCCTGCCATCCAAGCACAAGCGTGGCAATAATCACCGGAATGTGGAGCGTTGTCGCCGTCAAAAAGGGCATGGTGATCCGCCCAAGCGGGGTATTGGCCAGCACAAGGGTTACAGCCACCATCATCGCCGTGCCGGTGAGCCAGGCAGGAGAAGCCGTCCATTTCTTTGCCTTTGGGGTATTCATGTTCTCTTTCCTCCGTTCGGGTTCTCTGCGGATACCCGACAAGTTTTTGCGGCACGCGGGCCGCGTTCCTCCAAAACCGCCCTTCACGGTCTGCCCTGCGCGCAGCGGCAGCCGGAATCGGGTTCATTGTATCAAATTCTCCCTAATCTTGCAAGTTCCCGCAGGATGTTTCGTCTTTTTTGCCTGCAGGATGCTCTCGTCTTTTCACATGGGAGTGCCCGCATGCTTCACACTTTTTTTAAATGGGGCTTGACAAGCAGCCCCAAGTCCGCTAAAATGACAGACAAGTTCATATTTCTCGTATGACCTGAAAGATGATGATGGGAAATAATCGAAAGGTTTTTCTGTCAAGAGAGCCGGCGGTTGGTGCAAGCCGGTCGGAATCCTTTTTGAAAGCTCCTCCCGGAATTGCGCGGGCGAAAGGCCAGTAGTCCGCGACGGATGACCCCGTGATCGGTCAGGGTCTTGATAGAGACCCGTGAGGGCTGTTTTTCAGCCGAATTAGGGTGGTACCGCGCGAATGACATCATTTCTGCGCCCCTATGTCGCTTCTGCGGCTGGGGGCGTTTTTCCGTCTCCGGCCAGAAACCAAACCGGTTTTGACGTCTGATCGGATTTCTGAAAGGAGAGCATGAACATGAACCAGGGCTGCAAAAAGTATATCCCCTTTACCCCCGTCTCCCTTCCGGACCGCACATGGCCCGATAAGCGCATTGACAAAGCGCCCACCTGGTGTTCGGTGGATCTGCGCGACGGCAATCAGGCCCTCGTCACCCCGATGAACCTGCAGGAGAAGCTGGATTTTTTCAAGCTTCTGGTTGATCTGGGATTTAAGGAAATCGAGGTGGGCTTTCCCTCCGCTTCGGAAACCGAATATGAGATCCTGCGCGCGCTGATCGACGGCAACTACATTCCCGATGATGTGACCATCCAGGTGCTCGTG
>DVMG01000152.1 GCA_018715105.1 Candidatus Ventricola intestinavium | reverse complement strand
GTTGAGTCCCTCTTTCTGCTGGCCATCCTCTTGATCGTGCTCTATCAGAAAGATTTCAGCTACCGGTATTATGAGGCCAGGCTGGACGGCCTCACCGGCCTGCTGCACAGGGAGCAGTTTTTTCTGGAAAGCCGCCGATGGATTCAGCGCATGCCCTTTGATGGGGAGCAGGCGATGGGCTGCTTTATCATTCTGGATATCGATGAGTTCAAGCAGGTCAACGACCGGCACGGCCATCCCGAGGGAGACCGGGTTTTAAGGGATGTGGCTGCGCGGCTGAAAAGCATCATGGGGGATCGGAGCATTTTAGGCCGCTTAGGAGGAGATGAGTTTGTCGCCCTGGTGGAGGGCCCGATGGAGGATGCGCAGATTTCTGCGCTGCTGAGCGGCGTGAAGGCGGCGCTGGACGGCATCCGCATTGGGGAAAAGCGCATCACATGCAGCATGGGCGCCATCCCGATACGCAGGATGTGCACGGTGGAAGACCTGTATCTGGAAGCGGACAGGCTGCTGTACGAAGCCAAAAAACAGGGAAAAGACCAGTTCGTTGTTATGTAGATCCTTTTGCGCAGCTTCGGCCCCGGGCGCCGGGCTTACAGCATTTCGCCGGCGATGAAACCGGCCTCATGCCGCTTTCCGTTTGCTGACATCAACCTCGCTTTTATTCGGGAGGGACGCTGCTTTTTCAAGAAATATAAGGAATGTTTAGAATCTTTTCTCCCCCTTCGGGGGAAGAAAAGCGTTTTGTGAACGGTCTTGAGCCGGCATCATGCCGGCTTGTGATGAGGAAATGCCTTCCCCAAAAAGTTGAGCGTCCGGACGGCCATGCCGTCCGGACGCTGTGCTTTTGCGGGCTGTTTGGTTATTTGCTGCAGCCTTCGTAGGAGCCGCACATGCTCTCATCGCACTTGCCGGAGTGGCACTCACGGCTCGGGCAGACGTTGATGCTCTCCAGCCGGCACATATTCTTTTCGTTGTGGTGACGGCAGGAAGCCACGGAGCAATGGATGGTCTGGTTGTTCATAAAGCAAATCCCTCCACGTTTTATTGAGCATGACGCTCGAGGCTTATTGTGGATGAGAATGCGAAAATTATGCGTGATGCCTGCAGCTTTGCATCGGGCATCGGCTAGGCCATGCGGCTGGAAAACCAGATGGCAAAGAGAAACAGCGCCACCACCCCGAGCGCCAGATAGGGCGCGGCGTGGTCCAGGGAAGACTTCATCGCATGGAGCCGGTTTTCAAACGCCACGCTGCGTTCGGAAAAACGCTCATAAACGCGGTCTGAGAGAGCCTGCGCGTCTTCCTGCGGCATCCATATGGAAGAAAGAGCCGCAAACAGCTCTTCGCTGGCCGCGGGCGCGGCGTGCAGATGCGCCATCCGCGCCGCCCCTGAAGGGGAAAAGCCCGCGTGCATCAGGCAAAGCGCCGCCCGTTTTTTAAAGGGAAGGCTCATCAGATTCCATAACGCATCCGTGATCTGGAAAGGGAGGCCGCAGGCTTCCATCGCCGCGCGCGAAGGGCGTTTGCGCATCCTGCGCAGGTAATAGTCGTCGCACAGGCGGATGGCGCAGGAAAAAAGCAGGGATTTGGCCTCTTCCTCCCCGATGGCGCGATTCCCGGCGGCGCCAAGCCGCAGAAAAGCCTCAAAGACAAGCTGCCCGGCATCCCGCGGGTTCCTGCACAGAACCAGACACAAACGGTAGAGATCCTGGTGCCAGTTTTCATAATACATGTCAAAACCCGTGCAGACAGTTGCCATGGGCGGACTTCCTTTCATACTATGCAATCATGGATATGTTTATTCGACATGCGGGCAAAAAAAGAATTTCTGCGATAATGGACTTGCAAACGATCCCGCGCTATGCTATAATACATTATATCATGACGGCGAAGGAGATACAAGCGCTCCCGGCCGCCGTGGGGGTATCCTATTTCATAAGGAGGAAAATGCCATGAACAACCGTCTTGTGGCCTGGCTGCTTTGCCTGGTGATGCTCCTGTGCACGGGCGCAGTGGCTTCCGCAGCCACCAATCCCAATGTTGGCTCCGGCTATTATCCGGGCACGAGTGAAGAGGGCGCCATCAGCGTGGAGGTTACCACCATCAGCGTGATGAACCCGATCAAGCAGACGTACAACACCGAGTTCTCCGTGAACCGCCACATGTGGGACAACCTGGTCAAGCTTGACAGCGAGACCAACGAGATCATCCCCGCGGCCGCAGAATCCTGGGAGAGCTCTGAGGATGGCCTCACCTGGACGTTCCACATCCGGGAGGGCATGAAGTGGGTGAACTCCGCCGGCGAAGTCGTGGGCGATGTGACCGCGAATGACTTCGTGTTTGCCTGGAGCGAGCTGCTTAACCCGGCCAACGCCTGTGAGTATTACGCGTTTGCCACGGTCTTTAAGAACGCTCAGGCCTATTATGACTACGCCTCCGGCGTGGAAGGCGCTGAGGAAGTGAGCCTGGAGGATGTCGGCTTCCATGCGGTGGACGACTACACCCTCGTGTGCGAGCTGGAGCAGCCGCTGCCCTACTTCCTGCAGTACATGAAGTTTGAAGTCATGGCCCCGATCTATGAGCCGTTCTACACGGAGGTCGGCGCGGACTACTATGGCACGTCTCCGGACACCCTGCTCTACTCCGGCGCCTTCTACATGACCGAGTGGGTGCTTGAAAACAGGATCGTCACCGTGAAGAACCCCTATTGGTGGAACGCCGATCAGGTGGAGCTTGAGAAGATCAACTGGATCAAGTACACCGACACCAACGCCAAGTACAACGCCTTCCTCGGCGGCGAAATGGATATCATCGACATCACCGGCGAGCAGCGCGAAGCGTTTGAGGCGGAAGGCTATCAGCCGTCCAGCTATGTCGGCGGCTACAGCTATTACTTCTACTGCAACGTGGAAGACACGGAGCGCGACATCAGCAACCTGAACCTGCGCAAGGCCATCAGCTACGCGATTGACCGCCAGCAGTTCATCGACACCGTGTTTAAGAACGATAACGTGCCCTCCCCGTCCTTCGCGTTCGGCATCAACGGCGTGAACACGGAGACCTTCTCCGAGGTGGTCATTGAGGCCAACGGCGGCGAGCCGCTCTATCCTCCGACGGCCAATGAAGAGCTGGCCAAGGAATACCTGGCTAAGGCGCTTGAGGAGCTGGGTTACACCGACGCTTCCCAGGTGGATATCACGTTCATGGTTTCCGAGGGAACGCAGAACGAGCTCTTCCATCAGGTGATTCAGGAGCAGCTGCGCCGCGTGCTGGGCATTGAGGCGAAGCTCGAAGTGCTGACGATCACCGAAGCCCGCGCCCGCCGCAACGCGCATGACTATGACCTGTTTGCCGGCGGCTGGGGCCCGGACTACAACGACCCGATGACCGACCTGGATCTGTGGACAACCGGCAACGGCAACAACCACACCGGATATTCCAGCGAAGAGTATGACGCGCTGATCGAACAGGCCCGCACGGAGCTGGATCCGGTCGCCCGTGAGCAGATCTTTGTTCAGGCAGAGCTGCTGCTGGCGGAGGATATGCCGATCATCCCGACCTACTGGCGCTATGAAGACTATGTGGTGAGCGAGAAGCTGGTTGAAGGCTACAACCGTCTCCCGTTCCAGGGTTATAACCTCTTCTACACCAAGCTGGCCGAGTAATCCTCGCTCTGCAAACGAAGATGTAAGGCAATGCGGCATGGGACATACAACCCGTGCCGCATTGTTTCTATCGGCGCTTTGCCGGCTTTCCTTCGCCTGCCGCCATCCATGTGCATCCATGTGGAAGGCAGGGGCGGGCGGGGCGAAGGCAGGCCATTACAACAGAAGGGAGAGAAAGCGTTGTTTCGATATATTCTCAAGCGCGTGGTATACGCCATCCTGACGCTGTTTGTGCTGATCACGCTCGTCTTTTTCATGATGCGTATGCTGCCGGGCGACCCGTTCATCGGCGATAAGGCGATCTCTGAGACGGCCATGGCCAACATGAACGCCAAATATGGCCTTGACAAGCCCGTGATCGTTCAATACCTGATGTACATGGGCAATTGCCTGCGGGGAGACCTGGGGGTTTCCATTACCTATAACCGGGATGTTATGGGTATCATCTCCGAGTCCTTCCTCGTCTCGGCGGATCTGGGCATCCGGGCGCTTATCTTCGCGGTGATCGTGGGCATCCTGCTGGGCGCGGTAGCGGCCATCAAACGCGGCGGCGTGATGGATTCCCTGTCCATGTTCATCGCGATGATCGGCGTATCCGTCCCCAGCTTCATCCTGGGCGCGCTGCTTCAATATTTCCTGGGGCTGCAGCTGCGCAAGGTGCTGGGCATCAACCTGTTTCCCATCCAGGGCTGGGGGACATTCAAGCAGACGCTTCTGCCCTCCTTCGCGCTGGGCCTGAGCTCTCTGGCGACCGTGTCACGCCTGATGCGCACGAGCATGCTCGATGTGCTCAGCTCCGATTACATCAAGACGGCCAAGTCAAAGGGCCTGTCGCAGGGGAAAATCCTCTGGCGCCATGCGCTGCGAAACGCGATTATGCCGGTTGTGACCATCATGGGCCCGACCGTGGCCAGCGTCCTGACGGGCACATTCGTCATCGAGAGCATCTTCAACATTCCCGGCCTGGGCAAATACTTTGTTACCAGCATCAAGGATCTTGATTACACGATGATCGGCGGCACGGTCGTCTTTTACGGCGGGCTGCTGATCGTGTGCACCCTGGTGGTCGATCTGCTCTATGGCTTTATCGACCCGCGCGTCAAGCTGGAGGAATGAGTATGCAGCACATTGAAAAATCCCGCTTCACCCATGTCGGTGAAAGCGCGCATGACCGGGAGGCCATCGCAAGGCCCAGCCTGACGTTTACGCAGGACGCGCTGCGCCGCCTGGTTAAAAACAAGGTGGCGCTGGTGTGCCTCGTGCTCATCCTCGTGCTGACGCTGATGTCCATCTTTGCGCCGATGTTCTCCGGCTTTGATTATCGCGAGCAGCACTACGGCCACACCAACGCACCCGTTGGAACCATGTGCGACGACGCCGCTTCCGAAGGAAACGGCCATATGCATATCTTCGGCACGGACACCCTCGGCCGGGATCTGTGGACACGCGTGTGGATGGGCGGCCGTGTTTCGCTGACCATCGCCATCGTCAGCGCGCTGGTGGATCTGGTGCTGGGAAGCATCTACGGCGGCATTTCCGGCTATTTCGGCGGCACGGTGGATATCATCATGATGCGCCTGCTGGAAATCATCAACGGCATCCCCTACCTGATCATCGTCATTCTGCTGATGATGATCCTGGAGCCGGGCATGGTGACTATCATCATCGCCTACTCCCTGGTCGGATGGATTCCCATGGCGCGCCTTGTGCGCGGCCAGGTTGTTGCGCTCAAGCAGCAGGAATACATTGCGGCGGCCGAGGCCATGGGCGCCAGCCCCACCCGCATCATTGCGCGCCACCTTTTGCCCAACACGCTTTCGGTGGTCATTGTCCGCGTGACGCTTTCGATCCCCAGCGCCATCTTCTCGGAGGCCTATCTAAGCTACATCGGCCTGGGCATCCCGCTGCCAATGTGCTCCTGGGGTTCCCTGGCGCAGCTGGGCATTGAGAATTTCCGTATCTATCCCTGGCAGCTGATCATTCCTGCCGTCTGCATCAGCCTGACAATGCTGGCGTTTAACATGTTTGGCGACGGTCTGCGCGACGCATTTGACCCGAAGCTGAGGAGGTAACGTGATGGCAGAAAGAATACTGGAGATTGACAACCTGCACGTGTCCTTTGACACGTATGCGGGCGAGGTCAAGGCGGTGCGCGGCGTCACCCTGCATGTGGATGAGGGCGAGGTGCTCGCCATCGTCGGGGAGAGCGGCTGCGGAAAATCCGTCACCGCGCAGACGATCATGAAGCTCAACCCCATGCCCCCGGCACGGATTGTGGACGGTTCGATCCGCCTGGGCGAGCATGATATTGTGAAGGCTTCTGAAAAGGAAATGCAGGGCATTCGCGGCAAGGAGGTCTCCATGATCTTCCAGGATCCGATGACCTGCATGAACCCGACCACACCGGTGGGCAAGCAGATCGTGGAATCCATCAAACTGCACAGGCATCTCTCGCGCAAAGAAGCGCAGGAGGAGGCCATCCGCTGCCTGCAGCAGGTGAACATTCCCAACCCGGAGGAGCGCGCCAGGCAATATCCGCACGAGTTTTCCGGCGGCATGCGCCAGCGCGCGATGATCGCCATGGCTCTTTCGTGCAACCCCAAGCTGCTCATTGCCGATGAGCCGACCACCGCGCTGGATGTGACCATCCAGGCGCAGATCATGGAGCTGCTCGTAGAGCTCAAGGACAAGATCAACACGGCCATCATCCTCATCACACACGATCTGGGCGTGGTGGCCGGCATCGCCGACCGCGTGGCGGTCATGTATGCCGGCAAGGTGGTGGAGACCGGCACCACCGAGCAGATTTTCTATGAGCACAGCCATCCCTATACCGAGGCGCTGCTGCGCAGCCTGCCCTCCACGGAGACGGGGAAACGCGAGCCGCTCATGTCCATTCCCGGCACGCCGCCGGATCTGCTTGCCCCGCCGAAGGGCTGCGGCTTTGCCGCGCGCTGCCGCCACTGCATGCAGATCTGCAAGGAGGAACAGCCGCCCGAATTTGAGCTTGGCCAGGGCCACAAGGCAAGCTGCTGGCTGCTTCATCCGGATTGCCCGAACGCAGAGGAGAGGGGGGATCACGAATGACCAACGAAGTGCTGGTGCAGGCGGAAAACATCTGCAAATACTTCAAAATCGGTGGCGGCCGCATGCTGCACGCGGTGGAAGATGTGAGCCTGTCCATCCATCGCGGCGAGACGCTTGGCCTGGTGGGTGAATCCGGCTGCGGCAAATCGACGCTCGGCCGCACGCTGATGGGCATTTACCGCCCGACGAAGGGGCGGCTGATCTATGCGGGCAAAGAGGTTGACCTCACCAACAAGAACGAACGCTTTGCCTTTGCCAAAAAGGCACAGATTGTCTTTCAGGATCCATACGCCTCGCTGGATCCCCGCATGACGGTGGGCTCCATCATCGAAGAGGGCATGCAGATCCACAACCTGTATGACGCGGCCAAGCGGCGGGAACGCGTGGCGGCGCTGCTGGACATCGTGGGCCTGAACCGCGAGCATGCCAACCGCTTCCCGCATGAGTTTTCCGGCGGACAGCGCCAGCGCATCGGAATTGCCCGCGCGCTGGCCATCGAACCGGAATTCATCGTCTGCGACGAGCCCATTTCGGCGCTGGATGTGTCCATCCAGGCCCAGGTGATCAACCTGCTGCACCGCCTGCAGGAGCGCCTGGGGCTGACCTATCTGTTCATCGCGCACGATCTGAACATTGTCAAATACATTTCCGACCGCATTGCGGTGATGTATCTGGGCAGTGTGGTGGAGCTTGCCACGAGCGATGAACTGTATGCCAACACGCTCCACCCGTATTCCAAGGCACTGCTTTCCGCCGTGCCGATCCCGGATCCCCGGCTTGAGGCGCAGAAAAAGCGCCAGATCATTGAGGGCGATGTGCCCAGCCCGATCAATAAGCCCAGGGGATGCGCCTTTTCAAGCCGATGCCCGCTTGCCTGCGAAGCGTGCCGCCAGAGCACGCCCGTGCTCAAAGAGGCCGCTCCGGGCCATTATGTGGCCTGCCATCTGGTAGAGGGAAAATAACGCGCACGGACGCGTTCCCCTTTGTGGAAAGTGGGCGCATGCCGCAAAACGGGCGGCATGCGCCTTTTGCGATGGAGATCCTTTTGCACGGCTTCGGCTTCGGGCGCAGAACCGCAGGCCCTGCCGCATTTCATCGGTGATGCGACCGGCATTATGCCGGTTTGCGTTGGTCAAAACGCAAAGGAGCCCAACGGGAGGGGTGACAACCTGTCTGCCAGAAGAAAGCGGGCAAAGCGGATCCTGGAAAAAAGCGGAAAACAGCAGCGCCTGCATAAACATGCAAAAATGGGGCGAGACCAGGGTAAAAAAATGAACAGCGGACAAATTGTGAAAGTTTAATTTGGTTTCAATTCATTTTTAACGCAAAGTGTGGGCGTTAACGCGTTCTTCATGCAAATCCGGAGCATTTGTGAGTAAATTTCCTCTTGCACGATGGGGATCGGAATGTTATAATAGATTCGGTTATCATCTGCGGCGCTCAAACGGGCCGGCGGATGGATCGGGCTGTTTCGCATCCTGGCGATGACAGGATGTAGGGAATAGAAAAAAACAGATGGAGGGAAACCCATGAAAAAGCTGCTTTGTCTTGCGCTGGCCGCATGCCTGTGCCTGGCGCTGGCTGCCGGTGCGGTGGCTGAGGACAACTGGAAGATCGCCATCCTGACGGGCACCACCTCGCAGGGCGAGGAGGAATTCCGCGCCGCCGAGCGTGCCGTTGCCACCTATGGTGAGGATCACATCATTACCGATACGTATCCGGACAACTTCATGGCCGAGACGGAGACCACCATCTCCAAGATGGTCGCCTTCGCTTCCGACCCGGATGTCAAGGCCATCGTCATGTGCCAGGCTGTGCCGGGTGCCAAGGCCGGCTTTGACCGCATCCGTGAGATGGGCCGCGACGACATCCTGCTGATCGCGGGCGTGCCGCAGGAAGACCCGGACGTCATCACGGAGGGCGCTGACTTTGTGCTCTACACGGACGAGGCCAAGCAGGGCGATACCATCATGGAGACCTGCGCAGAGTGGGGCATTGACGTGTTCGTGCACTACTCCTTCCCGCGTCACCTGGCTATGGAGACCATCGCCGCCCGTAAGGCGAACCTGGAGGCCAACTGCGAGGCGCTGGGCATCCAGTATGTCGAGCGCACCGCGCCCGACCCGACGGGCGATGCCGGCACCGCTGGCGCGCAGCAGTTCATCCTGGAGGATGTCCCGGCCGTGATGGAGGAGTATGCGGGTAAGAAGGTTGCCTTCTTCAGCACCAACTGCTCCATGCAGGAGCCGCTGCAGGCCGCCGTGCTCGCCGAGCCGAACGCCTACTATCCGCAGCCGTGCTGCCCGAGCCCGTATCATGGCTTCCCGGCTTCCCTGGGGCTTGAGATCGCTGTTGGCGGCGACGACACCGAGGCGCTCAAGGCGATTGCCGCCAAGCTGGCTGAGTCCGACGCGGTGGGCCGCTTCTCCACGTGGCCGTCTCCGATCAACATGACCATCATCGACGTGGCCACCGAATATGCGAAGGGCTACATCGAGGGCACCATCACCGAGCGCAACGACGGCGCGAAGATCGCGGAGCTGGTGGAGGCGAAGTGCCCCGGCGCCATCGTCAGCAATTACACCAATGCGGATGGCACCACGTTTGACAACTACTACACCATCCTGCTGACGCCGGTGGATTTCAACGACTATCTCGAGTAATTCGCCGGACCGATACGCTTGAAAAACCGGTAATGGCCGACCCGCTTCTACTTGGTTGAGGCGGGTCGCTTTTCCGTCAAAAGGAGGAATGAATTTGGCCGCGGAATATGTACTGGAAATGAAGGACATCACCAAGAAATACGGTGAAAACACGGTGCTGTCCGGCGTTTCCCTCAAGATCCGGCCGGGGGAAATCCATGCGCTCTTGGGTGAAAACGGCGCAGGCAAGAGCACCCTGATGAACGTGCTCTTTGGCATGCCCGTCATCCATGCGACCGGCGGCTTCGGCGGGGAAATTCTGCTGGATGGGCAGGCGACCACCATCGCTTCCCCACACGACGCCATGATCAAGGGAATTGGCATGGTGCACCAGGAGTTTATGCTCCTGCCGGGTTTCACCATCACGGAGAACATCAAGCTCAATCGAGAGATCACAAAGCCGAGCCTGCTCTCCCGCGTGTTCGGAAAAAGTCTGGAGACGCTGGATATGCCGGCCATGGCACGGGACGCCCGCAAGGCGCTTGACAGCGTGGGCATGACCATCGATGAATACACGCTGGTGGCCGGTTTGCCGGTGGGCTACATGCAGTTTGTGGAGATCGCGCGCGAGATCGACAAGACGGGCATTCGGCTGCTCGTGTTTGACGAGCCCACGGCCGTGCTCACCGAGAGCGAGGCGGCGCAGCTGCTGCAGGTGATGAAGGGCATTGCCGCCAAGGGAATCGCGATTATCTTCATCACGCACAGGCTGGATGAAGTGATTGCCGCGGCGGACGGCGTCACCATCCTGCGCGACGGCCAGCTTGTGGCCGAGACACGGACCAAGGATACCAACGTCACACAGCTTGCCGAGATGATGATCGGACGCAAAGGGGAGTCCGCCTTCGTCACCACGGAAAAGCGGACGCTCGATGAAAATGCACCGGTTGCGCTCAAAGTACGCCATCTGGCGGTTGACATGCCGGGCGAAGTGGTGCGCGATGTGAGCTTTGATGTGCGCGAGGGAGAGATCTTCGGCATCGGCGGCCTTGCCGGGCAGGGTAAGGTGGGCATCCCCAACGGCATCATGGGCATATACGAGGCCGCCGGTGAGGTGGAGCTGTTTGGAAAGCCCTCCGCGCTGAATCATGCGCATGCGGCGCTTGAAAGCGGCATGGCCATGGTTTCCGAGGACCGGCGGGGTGTGGGCCTGCTGCTGGACGAATCCATTGAGGATAACATCGTCTTCAATGCCATGCAGATCCGCAATGATTACACGAAAAACATCCTGGGCGCCAAGCTCAAGGACACCAAGGCGATCCGCAGGCATGCCAATGAGATGATCAAGGAGCTGGATATCCGCTGCTTCGGCGCCATGCAGCACACGGGCACGCTCTCGGGCGGCAACCAGCAAAAGGTGTGCATTGCGCGGGCGCTGACCATGAAGCCCAGGCTGCTGTTTGTCTCTGAACCGACGCGGGGCATTGATATCGGCGCCAAGAAACTGGTGCTTGAAACGCTTGTGCGGCTCAACCGGGAAATGGGCATGACCGTGGTCATGGTTTCTTCGGAGCTCATGGAGCTGCGCTCCGTCTGTGACAGGATCGCCATTGTGGCGGAGGGCGAAGTGGTGGATGTGCTGCCGGTCGATGCATCCGACGCGGACTTTGGTCTGGCGATGTCGGGCATCAAGCCGGGGCAGGAAGGAGGCGGGAAGCATGCTTAAATTCAGAGCGACCAAGCAGCAGCTGATTGCCAGCGTGCTGATCGCCGTGCTGGCTGTGGCCATGATCGGCGTGGGCCTTTACGGCCTGTCTGCCCGCTCTTCGCAAAGCGGCCTCAAGCTGCTGGAGGATATGCGGCTTCAGGCCATCCTCAACACAGCGGGCGTAGGCGCGGTTGAGGCTTACGTGGATGCGGAAAGGCAGGCGGCCACGCAGGCTGTCAGAGAGGCGGGCGGCGGCATGGCGGAAATCCGCGAGGCTTCTGCCAAGGCAGCCGAAGAGGCTGCGGCCCGCGCCGAGGAAATGGGCATTGGCGCGGTGGATCTCAGCGAAATCGACACGACGCCGCTGGGGGAAGCGCTCAATGAACTGGCCGCAGCCCAGCAGGCATATTACGCCGAAGAGGCGGCAGCCCAGGCGCTGTACATTGAGGAACACGCCGACGAGGCCGCGCAGGCGGCGGTGGATGAGGCGGCTGCCGACGGGCCGGCTGACGCCGAGGGCGGCGAGGAGATGGAGATGGATCTCGCGGAGGAGACGGTGGATCTATCCGGCTTTGTAGCCACGGAAGAGATGAACCGCCTGTCTGCCGTGGTAGACGAGGCCTATCTCGCGCTCTGCGAGGAGATCAAACTGGTATTCACCGCGCTGGACGACGAGGTGCTCGCTTCGCTCAAGCCGACGATCACGGGCATCGTGGCGCAGCAGGGCGATACGTTTGAAATGCAGTATGACCGCGCTTTCCAGGCCAGCGGCATGAATCCGGGCCTCACCGGATCCATCATGCGCCAGGGACGTACGCTGGCGATTTCCGGCGTGGGCCTGCTGGTGCTGGCGGCCGCCGTGCTCTTTTATATCCCGCTGGTGGACAAGATGGGCGTTCCCCGGCTGATCATTGGCCTGTTCTTCGTCCTGCTCTGTCTGCTGGCGATGATCCTGGGGCTGTCGCTTCCCACCCAGCTGAGCAACACGCTCGTGCGCCTGGGCATGAACGGTGTGCTGGTGCTGGCCATGCTGCCGGGCATCCAGTGCGGCATCAGCCTGAACCTGGGCCTGCCCATCGGCATCATCGGCGGCCTGATCGGCGGCCTGCTTTGCATCGAGTTTGAGATGAGCGGCTGGCTCGGCTTTGCCTTTGCCATTGCCGTGGGGCTTTTGATCTCCTCGGTGACTGGCCTGCTTTATGGCATGCTGCTCAACCGCCTCAAGGGCGACGAGATGAGCGTGACCACCTATGTGGGCTACTCGGTGGTTTCGCTGATGTGCATCGCCTGGCTGGTGCTGCCGTTTACCAGCCTGGTGATGAAGTGGCCGCTGGGCAACGGCCTGCGCACCACCATTGGCCTGCAGAGCTCTTACCGTCATCTGCTCAACGACTTTTTGTCCTTCAAGGTGATGGGGGTGACAATTCCCACGGGCCTGCTGCTCTTCTTTGCGCTGTGCTGCTATCTGATGTGGCTGTTCATGCGCTCCAAGACCGGCATTGCGATGTCGGCCGCAGGTGCCAATCCGCGCTTTGCGGCGGCAACCGGCATCAACGTGGACAGGATGCGCATCATCGGCACCATGCTCTCCACCATGCTTGCAGCCGTGGGCATCATCGTATACGGGCAGAGCTATGGCTTCATGCAGCTGTATCAGGCGCCGCGCCAGATGGGCTTCCTGGCGGCTTCCGCCATTCTGATCGGCGGCGCGACGACGTCCCGCGCGCGCATCAGCCATGTCATCATCGGCACCTTCCTCTTCCAGGGTGTGCTGACACTGGGCATGCCAGTAGCGAACGCGCTGGTGCCGCAGAGCACCATTTCCGAGACGCTGCGCATCCTGATCTCCAACGGCATCATACTCTATGCGCTTACGAAGTCAGGAGGTGCAACGCGTGGATAAGAGTAAGCTCCGCGAAGGCCTGCGCAATAACATTGTGACCATCATGTTCATCGTGCTGTGCGCGATCTGCATGGCATTTTCCGGCTATACGCCCAGTTATGTGCTTTATGAGCTGTTTGGCCGCCTGTCGCGCAACATGTTCATCGTGCTTTCGCTGATCATCCCAATTGTTGCAGGCATGGGCATTAACTTCGCCATCACCATCGGCGCCATGGCGGCGCAGATCGCCTGCATCCTGGTGCTGGAATGGGGGGTGCCGGGCATTGGCGGCCTGGCGCTGACCGCGCTTTTGACCGTGCCGCTGGCCTCCGTGTTTGGCTTTTTCATCGGCAAGCTGCTCAATAAGATGAAAGGGCAGGAGATGATCGGCGGCATGATCCTGGGCTATTTTGCAAACGGCCTGTATCAGCTGCTATGCCTGTTCATCTTTGACAACATCATTCCCATCAACAACCCGAACCTGACGATCACAGGTTCCTCGGGCATTGCCAACACCATGGATCTGACCCGCGACGGGGGCATGGCCGGCACGCTGGAGAGGCTCTGGCGCCTGCCCGCCAACCAGGCGGCCCTGGTATTCGCCGCGGTGATTGCGGTGATCCTGATCATCAGCTATATGAGAAGCCACCGCAAAAACGCCAGGGTTTTGGCGATTCAGCTGGCGGCGCTGGTGATTGCCGCCGCTGTGATGCAGCTGGAGGCCGTCAAGTCGCTGTTTTCCATGGTGCAGATTCCGATGGCGACGTTTGGCATTGTGGCGCTGCTCTGCCTGATGAACGTGGCGATCATGCGCACACGCCTGGGGCAGCAGTTCCGGGCGGTCGGCCAGAACCGCGTGGTCGCCAATGCGGCCGGCATCAATGTAGACCGCGTGCGCATCATTGCCATCGTCATTTCCACGGTGCTGGCGGGCTGGGGGCAGCTCATCTTCGTGCAGAACATGGGCGCATTCCAGACATACGGCGCGCATGAGCAGGTCGGCCTGTATGCGGGCGCGGCCATCCTGGTGGGCGGCGCTTCCGTTGTGCGCGCGACGAACACACAGGCGCTGATCGGCACGGTGCTGTTCCACCTGATGTTCATCCTGGCGCCGGCGGCCGGCAAAAACCTTTTTGGCGATGCGGCCATCGGCGAGTATTTCCGTGTGTTTATCTGCTATGGCGTCATTGCCGTGGCGCTGGTCATGCATGCGTGGAGTGAGAACGCCCGCAAAAAGCGCCCGGAGAGTGCGCTGCGCACGGACGCAAAGGCGTAATGTAAGGAAACGTTTCCTTCTTTCCCTTTCATCTGCTGGCTTTTCTTTGAGCCGCAAGGCGGGAGGTATTCCGCTTTGCGGCTCTTTTAGAAGAACAAACAGGAGCGAACCCCGGCGACGCTGTGGGTTCGCTCCTGTCAATTTTGGGGGGAGGAATGCGGGAGGACGCCTCCGTGAAAGACACGGGCGCCGCTGCGCATCCGGAAAAAACTATACTTCGCTGAGGACATCCGCAAGCTCAATCAGCTGATTTTCGATCCGGCCGATCACGCGGTAATACTGACAGATTCGGTTGGAAAGATTCTCATTTTCACGGCAGAGCTGCTCGGCACAGCGCGGGACAGGAGGAGGAGCCATGGGTTCGGCCTGCGTTTGCGCGGGCGGCTGGCAGAGCTGAAAAACATGCTCTTCCAGTTCCAGAAGCCGGGTGCGAAGAAGCGAGATTTCCCAGCGGCAGCGAGTGTTTTCAAGCGTCAATTCATCCAGTGTCTTTGTGCGGTCCGGCATCACGGTGATCCTCCTCTTTTGACTTTATGCGGATTCGCCGGGTTTTTCAGGCTGGAACCTGTTTTTTTAAATCACAGTCCATCTTTTTTCATGCCCTCCAAGTTTCCCGGTGATCGGATATGTTCAGGGAAATTTTAACAATACCC
>DVMG01000021.1 GCA_018715105.1 Candidatus Ventricola intestinavium | reverse complement strand
GGTGCAGCCGGGTTCAGGTGTTTGTGCGCATCGTGCTGCCCCTGACCATGCCGGGCAACATGGCGACGCTGATCTTCGCCTTTATGCAGTCCTGGAATGAATATCTGTTCTCCGTTTCGTTGGTGACAGTGGACAGGATGTATACAATCCCCGTGGGAATTGCGATGTTCATGGGAGAATATCAAACCCAGTGGAACGAGCTGATGGCCGCCAGCCTGCTGGCCAGCGTGCCGATTATCCTGCTGTATCTGCTGGTGGACAAACATCTGATCGGGGGACTGACGGCGGGGTCGGTCCGGCAGTAAGGCGCAAAAACGTTGAACAGGATGACGGAACATCATCACGGAGGAAGGAAAACATGATGAGGATTTTTGACACATCGGCCTATATCGGCCAGCTTATGGCGGGCACATTCACCCGTGAAGGCTTTTTGAAGGATGCCAAGGCCGCGGGTGCAACGGAGCTGTGCGTGCAGGTGCGTTTTTTCCCGGAAAGGGCGATGTATTGGACACGCATGCTCCGCAACGCGGCCGCAGCGCAGGGAATGGAGCTGACGACGATTGAGCTGAGCAGCGAGCTGATCGCAGAGGAGAAGACCGTAAAAGAGCAGCGGCTCAACCTGTCTGAATGGATTCGCATTGCGGCGCTGTCCAAGATCAAGCGCATCCGGATCCGCGTGGATGGCGAACCGGGGGATCCGCAGGCGGCAAAGCGCCTGGTTGACGCGCTTGCGCCGCTGATGGAGATGACCAGGCTGTATGGAACCGTGCTGGTTCTCGCCTTCGGAAGCGCAGAGATGAGCGATGCTCAGCTCCTGGAGGCGGCTAAAGCGCTGGGATACGGCTCCTGCCGCGTTGGGGCCCAGGAAACGCTTTCGGGCTGCGATGCATGGTGGGCGGCCTGACGGGAGGAACCCATAATGGTCAAGCGGATTTTAGAGGCGCTGGGGGTGCGGCCGATGATCAATGCGGCCGCGACGCAAACGCCGATCGGCGGCTCAAGAATGAACCCCAACGTGGCAAAGGCCATGGGGGAAATCTCTCAATACTTTGTGGATTTGCATGCGCTGCATGCAGCGGTTGGCAGGGAAATCGCCCGAATGACCCATAATGAGGCCGCCATGGTGAGCGGAGGAGTGGCGTCGGCGTTTTACCTGACGACCATGGCGCTTGTGAAGCAGAAGGATCCGGCGGCTTTTGCCGCGCTCCCTCAAAGCATGCCGAGAAAGCATTCCATTCTGCTTTATGCCACACAGTGCGTGGAATACACCCTTGGAATTGAATTGGCAGGGGTGCGGCTGCGCCGGATTCAAACGCCGGGAATCGTCGATGAGCAGGCGGAACTGCTGGAAAGAGAGATCCGCCAGGAAAAGCCCCTGGCCGTGTTTTACGTGCTGGCCGGCCCCTGGATTAAGCCGGGCGCACCGTCGCTTGAGAGGACGATATCGGTCTGCCGGCAATATGGCGTGCCGGTGATCGTGGACGCGGCAGCGCAGCTTCCGCCTAAATCCAATCTGTGGAAATTTACGCAGATGGGGGCGGAGTTGGCGCTCTTCAGCGGAGGGAAAGATCTGTGCGGCCCGAGCAACATGGGGCTTGTTTTAGGCAGACAGGAGCTTGTGGATATCTGCCGCAGCCTGATTTCCCCGAATGAAGGAGTGGGACGCTTCTTCAAAGTGGGCAAGGAGGAGCTGATCGCCGCATGGGTAGCGGTGAAGGACTATATGGAGGCGGATGAGGCGCAGAGGCTGGCCTGGTGTGAAGACGAGGTAAACAGCATGGTTTCCGCGCTGGCGGATATACCGGCCCTGCGCGTATCGCGTGCGTATCCCAATGAGGCCGGGCAGCCGGTTCCGCGCGTCTTTGTCAGCGTATTAGGGGCGAATGCGGCGCGCGTGGAGCGGATCTGCGGGGATTTCAGAAGGGGAGAGATTCCCATCGCATTTCTGCCGGACGGAGAAAAGGGCGGCTTTTACATCAACCCCATGACCCTGGCGCCCGGCGAAAGCAAAACCGTGATCAAGGCAATCAGAGCATATTTTGAGGAGGGCTGACCAATGAGCAGAATCAAACTGGGCGTGCGTTCATGGAGCTTCCGCATGTATTTGCCGGATGGCGGCATGACGGTGGAGCAGTTTATGCGCACGGCCGCGGAAATGGGGCTTGAGGGTGTGGAAATTCTGGCGCGCCATTTCCCGGATATGGAGGAAGAAACAGCCAAACGGTATCAGCGTTACGCTCGCCACCTGGGGATCCGGATCGAAGCTTACGCGCTTGAAAACGATTATGCGTTTCCGGATGCCGCCGTTCGCCAGGGCGAATTGGAAAACACCTATCACTGGATCCGGCTGGCTGCGGCATCCGGAGTCCCCTATCTCAAGATTTTTACGGGAGATACGGATCCCGCGGCATCGTATGAAGAGCAGCGCGGCTGGGTGATCCAGTGCCTGAAAAAAGCGGCGGATTACGCGCAGGCATATGGCGTAACAATCCTTGTGGAGAATCACAGCCCGATCTGCTTTACCTATCCGGAATTGAGGGATCTGGTGCTTGAAGTGAACCATCCATCCCTGAGGGCCTGCCCGGATATGTATAACTTCAGCAAATACAAGGCCGAGCCGGTGGTCTATGAAGCAGCGCGTGAGCTGATTCCGCTTTCTCCCTTTGGCCATCTGCAGTTTTTTGAGATGGATGAAACGGGCAGAGAGCTCCACATGGATATGGAAAAGCTGATCGGTATCTATGAGGAGCTG
>DVMG01000151.1 GCA_018715105.1 Candidatus Ventricola intestinavium | reverse complement strand
GAAGATTGGCGCCCCGGGCTATATCCTGCTTCAGGACATGAGCAGGGATATGCCCGGCACACTCAAAAAGGTCTCTGCGCTTGGCTATGACGGCATTGAAATCACCGGATTTTTCGGTCATTCCGCCACGCAGATCAGGACATGGTGCGAGGAGGCGGGGCTTGAGCCGTATGGCTGCTTTGCCAAGCTGTCCGATCTGGCCGCAGAGCCGCAACCCCCCAAAGGGACGGGCAACTGGAACGCGTTTGAAACCGCGTTTGACATGCCGGGAGAAACCCCGGAGGAGAAGATGCAGTATATCCGTGATATCGGGTGCACGTATGTAGGGCTGCTTGTGCCTAACGGGGAGATGGACGAAACCGTCACCGGGCGCATCAACCGTGCCAGCCAGTTGGCGCGCCGGTATGGCATGAAGCTCCAGTATCACAATCACGACTATGAGTATACGAACATGGTCAACGGCCAGTACCGCATGGACTTCATCCTGGAGAAGACGAATCCGGAGGTGCTCTTTGAGCCGGATCTGGGATGGATGGAGATTGGCGGCTATAACTCCGAAAAGGCGCTGCGCAAGCACGCACAGCGCATCGAGATCGTCCATCTCAAGGATTATTACCGCGAAGCATTTGACAGGGAGCGGGAATACGCCTTCCGCCCGACGGGATATGGCGTGATGGACTGGGCACGCATTCTTCTCCTGTGCGAGGAATTCATCAGGCCCGTGTGGTATACGGCCGACCACGACTGTGCCTACGACGGAGACATCTATGAAGAACTGGGTATGTCCCTTGATTTTATCAGGAATGCGCTTCGCTACTGCTGAGAATACGCAGAACCTGAGGGCAAGAGGAGGTCAAGCATCATGATCTATGAGATTCCCAAGCAAATGAAGGCCTGCGTGCTGACGGGGCCCCATGCCTTTGAAATCCGGGAGGATGTTCCGGTGCCCGTTCCCGGCCCGGACGAGGTGCTGTGCAAAATCGGGGGTGTGGCAATCTGCGGCAGTGATCCCGGTGTGTTCGACGGCCATCTGGCCGGCGAATGGCCGCCCAGCTATCCGTTTATCGCGGGGCACGAGTGGGCAGGCCGCGTGGTGGCGTTGGGGAAAAACGTGACCAAGTTTAAGGTGGGCGACCGTGTCGCCGGGGAGGCGCACAAGGGATGCGGACACTGCCGCATGTGCCTGGAGGGGCGCTATACGCTCTGCCTCAACTATGGCAGGAAGGAGGCCGGCCACCGGCATTACGGCTTTACCACCAACGGAGCCTATGCGCAGTACGCCGTGTTCCACATCCGAAGCTGCACGAGGATGCCGGACGGCGTTCTGTATCGGGAAGCGGCGATGTGTGACACCGGCGGCGTAGCGCTGCACGGCGTGGAAATTGCCGGCATCATCCCCGGAAGCACGGTGGCGGTGATCGGCCCCGGACCGATCGGCATGATGACGATGAAGCTGGCCCGAGCGATGGGCGCCGCGCGCGTGATCGTGATTGGCCGGGGATCGCGCCTTGAGTCGGCCCGCGCGCTGGGATGCGACGAGGCCGTCGACTTCACGAAGACCGAGCCGGTGGCCGCTGTACGCAAGCTGACCGATGGCCTCGGCGTGGATGCATGCTTTGAATGCTCCGGGGCGAACGGAACGATCTCCGAGGCTGTGCGCATGTGCCGCAAGGGCGGCCGCGTCGTGCTGCTGGGAGTGCCCTATGAAGAGCATGACGAGCCGGTGCCGTTTAAATACATCGCCCACAACGAGATTATGATTTCCGGCTCGCGCGCCAATCCCAACGTCAGCTGGAAGATTCTCAACCTGATTAAAAGCGGACGCATCCAGGTTCGGGACATGGTCACACACACCTTTGCGCTGGATGACATGGACAAGGCCATGGACACCTTCATAAACCGGAGGGAAAACGCCATGAAGGTGGTTCTCTATCCAAACGGAGGTGAGGATGCATGACGCGTGATGCGGTTGTGATCATTGGCAGCGGCCTGATGGGCAGCGGAATCGCCTGCCGCGCGGCTCTGGCCGGAAATCCCACGATTCTGGTGGACACCGAGCTTGCCCGCGCGCAGGCGGGCAGGGAAAAAGCGTGCGCCTGCCTTGACGAGCTGCTTGAAAATGAACTGTGCACGGCGCAGCAGGCACAAGAGGCGAAAACGAGAATTAAGCCGGCGGACGATCTTTCCGGGGCGCTTTTGCGCGCCAGGCTGGTCATTGAAGCGATCTATGAAAACCTGGCCGCCAAGCAGGCGCTGTTTGAGAGCGTGGATGCACAGCTGCCCGCGCAGGTGCCGGTGTTATCCAACACTTCCGGTCTGCGCATTACGGATATCGCCGCGCGGGTTCAGCATCCCGAACGGGCCCTGACGGCACACTTCTGGTATCCGGGCCACCTTGTGCCGCTGGTTGAAGTGGTTATGGGTGACCGATCCTCGCCGGACATGGCGGAGGCCGTGCGGGATGAGCTCAACAGCTGGGGAAAAGCGGCCGTGGTCGTCAGGCGGGATCTGCCCGGTCAACTGGCCAACCGTATCCTTCAGGCGGTTATGCGCGAGGCGATCAACATCGTGGCCATGGGTCTGGCCTCGGCAGAGGATGTGGATACTGCCGTTAAAATGGGTATGGGCATCCGCTTCCCTGCATGGGGCCCGCTGGAACATACCGACGCGGTAGGCATTGACCTGGTGCATTCCACACAAACGACCATTTTGCCGGACATTGATAACCGGCCGGGGCCGAATCCCTATCTGACGGCGCTCAAGGAAAGAGGGGAT
>DVMG01000150.1 GCA_018715105.1 Candidatus Ventricola intestinavium | reverse complement strand
AAAACACAAAAATCATGAATAATTTTTGTGATAAATAGCCCTGTTAATACTCATATAAGTATTGTATTATGTCAGTAGCACGAATCCAAATCCACTTAAACTGAAAAGGAGATTCTCATGATTGAACCCATTCCTGATGAACCCATTCCTGAATCTGTTCTCGCGAAAAACCCCCGTGCGCTGACCTACGAGCAGTTTTACCGCATGCGAAACGGGCATAAAACGCGATCGGCGCAGGCTCAGCGCCGGTATATCGACAGCAAGCTCAACGCGCTGCAGGCCGCGTATGCATTCTGGGAGCTTGAAAACGTGCGCCACATCCTCCGGCTGCTCGTCCGGTTTGACGGGCAGGCGCATGCGGTCAGCACCGCTCTTCAGCAGATCGCCCAGGCGGAGGAAGGCGGTATCCGGGGCACGGCTCCGTTCACTTTGCCGGTTTCCGGGCCCGCACCAGCAGCATCATGGGACGGCGCAGTTCGTCGCGCATGCCGGGAAGATCCAGCATCCGGGGATCGGGCATAGCCTCCACCACCGCCTCCAGCGCAAAGCCGCATTCGATCAGGCCCATGAGGATCTGCGTAAGCGTATGGTGATACTTCTTCACATCGTGTGAAAGAAAGCGGGTCACGCGCTCGCCGGGCCTGAAATAATCGTCCACCGGCCAGTAAAGCGGCCTGCCCTCCGGATCGTATACCCAGTCTTCCCGCACGCCTGCGGTGAAGGTGGGGTGCTCGATGTTCATCAGGAAAAGGCCGTCCGGGCGCAGCGTGCCGAAAACCTTTTTAAACACGCCCGAAAGATCGTCCACATAGTGCAGCGCCAGGTTGGAAACCGCCACATCAAAGGCCTGCGCGGGGTAGGCAAAGGCCTCGATGGCGCAGACCTCATAGCGCACCCGGGGCGCGGCATTCCGGCGCTTGGCCTCGGCAACCATGCGCTCGCTCAGGTCAAAACCCAGCACGCTGCGCGCGCCCTGTTCCGCCGCATACCGGCTGTGCCAGCCATAGCCGCAGCCCATATCCAGCACATCCTTTCCCGCAAGCGGCGGAAAAAGCTGCACAAACTGATGCCACTCCCCTGCGGCGGAAAGCCCCTGGGCGCTGCGGGGCATCCGAGCATAGGCCTCAAAAAAATCCGGATCTTCATACATCCCGCTCATGGCGCTTTCCCCTCCTCATGGTTTCTGATCCTGCCAGCATTCCACCGTCACCCCGGCTTCCCGGAAAATCTCCAGAGCAAACGCGTCCGGATATCCTGCGCCGTATACCACGCGCGCGATGCCCGCGTTGACGATCATTTTTGCGCACAGAATGCAGGGCTGGTGTGTGCAGTAAAGCGTGGCGCCCTCGATGCTCACGCCGAGCTTGGCCGCCTGGATGATGGCGTTTTGCTCCGCATGCACGGCATAGCACATCTCATGGCGTGTGCCGGAGGCAATACCCAGCTTTTTGCGCAGGCACTCCCCCCGCTCCACGCACGTGCGCACCCCTGCGGGCGCGCCGTTGTAACCCGTGGTCATCACGCGCTTATCCTTGACGATGACCGCGCCGATCTTCCTGTCCTGCTGATAGCAGCTGGCCCACGAGGAGACGAGCTGCGCCATCTCCATAAAGCGGCGATCCCATTTGTCGAACATGGCCTTCCTCCGGTCTGTGTTAGGAATCGGGGCGTGCGCATACCCTTGTCCGGGTGATGTGCATGCACGCGATGGTGAAAAAGACGCTGTTTTTGAGCGGATCCCATTTTGTGGTTCGGGTGATTGGCTTTGCCATGCGCATCTGGCTTTCCCGCGAGCTGGGCGCGCAGGCCATGGGCCTGGTTGAGCTGGCGCAGAATGCGCAGATGCTGCTCATCACGCCGGTGGTTTCCGGCCTTCCGGCCGCCGTGTCGCGCATGAGCGCCAAATCGCAGCCGGCCCGTCAGGTGCGCGTGTTGCGCTGCGCGCTGGCGCTTTCGCTTCTGGTCAGCGTGCCGCTGATGGCGGGCGCGTTTTTCCTTCGCGAGCCGCTGGCGCTCTGGCTGGGGGATGTGCGCACCCTGCCCGCGCTGCTGATCTATCTGCCGTGCGTGCCCGTGCTGGGCGCATCCTGCGCGCTGAACGGCTATTTTTACGGCACGGGCCGCCCTGTGCCGCCTGCGCTGAGCGAAATGCTTGAGCAGGTCGTGCGCTTCCTGCTGTGCCTGCGGCTGGTGAAGATGCTGCGCGGCTGGCCGGTGATGCTCCGCTCCGCCATTCCCGCGGCCGCGGCGCTCGCGGGGGAAACCCTGGGCCTCGTGCTGATGCTGCTGCTTTGCGTGCGTCCGCTTTTCTTCTCACGCGGGGAGGGAGGCCGCCGGTCCATCCTTCGCGAGATGCTCTCCCTCGCCCTGCCGCTGACGGGCATGCGCCTTGTCTCTTCGCTGATGCGCACGGTCAATTCGGTGCTCATCCCGGCCAGGCTGCAGGTATCCGGGCTTTCCTCCACGGAGGCGCTCACCCGCCTGGGCATGATGCAGGGCATGATGATGCCCGTTTTGATGATGCCCTCCTTCATCACCAGCAGCCTGAGCATGGTGGCCGCACCGGAGTTGACGCGCCGCCAGGTGCAGGGCAGGCCCATGCGTTCGCTCGTGACGCGCATGCTGGCGGCCGCGCTCGGCATCGGCACGCTGGCCATGGCGGCGGTATGGCTCTTTGCGCCGCTGCTCGCGCAGACGCTTTACCGGCAGGCAGAGCTGCTTCCGCTGCTTCAGGGCAGCTGCATCCTGGTGCCGGTCATCGCGCTTTCCCAGGTGACAGGCGGGGTGATGAACGCGCTTGGCATGCAGCAGATCTCCCTGCACATCTCGCTGGCCTCCAGCCTGCTTTCCATCCTGACGATGTATCTGCTGGCCGCTCAGCCCGCGCTGCGCCTTTGGGGCGCTGTGATCGGCTTCGGTTTTGCGCAGGTTCTCACGCTCGCACTCAATCTGCTTGCGCTTGTGCGCACGGCGCCCGGCGCGCTTTCCGGCAGCACGTCCGCGCCCGAACCGCCCTGCGCGTGCGAATGACTCTTCCAAAGCGCGCGGCCCGGGCAGAAGCGGCCT
>DVMG01000149.1 GCA_018715105.1 Candidatus Ventricola intestinavium | reverse complement strand
CTGCATGATGTCCCGGCCGGTCATATAGCCGGCCGTCATATCCGGGAAGAGAAATGCGCGGAACCTGCGAACCTCCGGCTGGTCAAAGAGCTTGAACGTCGCCTTGGTGATGACGCCAAGCGTGCCTTCCGAGCCGATAAAAATCTGATTCAGGTCGGGCCCGGCAGCATGCTTGGGCACGGGTAGCGTGTTTATGATATCTCCATTGGGAAGCACCACCTCCATGGAGATGCACTGGTCGTCGATCTTGCCGTATTTGGTGGACATGATGCCGATGCCGCGATGCCCCAGCGCGCCGCCGATGGTGCCGCATGTCAGGCAGGAGGGAATGTGCTGGCAGGAATAGCCGCGCTCGTTGGCATACCATTCCAGCTGCTGGAAGATCATGCCGGCCTCGGCGGTGATGGTGCGGCTGACCTCGTCGATCTCGATCAGGCGGCACATGCGCTTCATGTCCATCAAAATGCCGCCGGTCATTGGCAGGGCGCCGCCCTGGGATCCGGAGCCGCCGCCCCAGATATGCACGGGAATCTTATAATAATTGGCGATCCGCAGGACTTTGGATACCTCCTGAGCGCTGCCCGGGCGGACAATCCAGTCAGGCATGGGAGGCACTTCGCCGCGATCCTCCCACATGCGGCTCACCCAGAAATAATCGACGCCATAAGTCGCCCGGTCGCTCCTCTCGGTAGAGACATAATCATATCCGCCCACGGCATCGGCAAGCTCATCCAGGATCATGCCGGGCATAAATGCTTTGAGTTCCATCGTATCGCTCCTTTGTTGTTGTTTCGGTGTTGGAGGGCAACGCCTTGTGCTTTTCAGTCTGCCGGCGTGAAGTTCTCTCCCGGAGAAGCTTTATTGAGCGGAAGAAAAGGGGCTCTCTTTCCAGCCGGGAGTGGGAAGGCGCTCCTGCCGGCAGTCAACGGCGCGCTCCTTCCGCTTCGTCTTCCATGCTGCTTTTGCGAGAGGAGGACGCGGGATTCAGCAGCAGGCCGCGCTCGGCCAGAAAGGCGCGGCACTCCCCGTCGCAGGGCATGCCCTGGCGTGCGCCCAGACGGGTGCACTTGATGGCGGCCGCTGCGCTGGCATAGGCACAGGCATCGTCCGCCTGCATGCCGCCGAGAAAGCCGGCCAGGAATGCGCCGTGAAATGTATCCCCGCAGCCGTTGGAATCGAGCACCCTGACGGGAAAGCTGGCATAGCGGCGAAGGCCATGCTCATCCAGGATCAGGCCGCCGCGGCTGCCCTGCGTGATCACGATCACCTGCGGATGATAGCGCTGCATGAGACAGAGAGCCGCGTTTTCCGCCGTCGCTTCCCCCGTAAAACGCAGGGCAAATTCCTCGGAGGGGATCAGAAGCGAGACAAGGGGAAGCAGGCGCTCGATGCCCGGATAGACGCCGCCTGCATCGAGGCAGACGGGAATGCCGGCCTCATGGCAGATCTCCGCGGCATGGATGGCGGCATCCAGCATATGGCCATCCAGATGCAGAGCGCGGCAGGCGCGCAGAGCACGTTCATCCAGCTGCTCCGGTTCGGGGGGATGAACCGTGCCGGGATTCCAGACACAGGTGCGCGTGCCCGTCTCCTGGTTGAGCAGCACGGCGGAATGATAGGACACCGCGCCGTGTTCAACGCGCATATGGGAAGTATCAACCCCCCAGCGGTTCAGATCATCCAGCATATACTGGCCAAAGCTGTCATCGCCGACGGTGCCCATGTAAGCGGTGGTCAGCCCCAGGCGGGAAGCCGCCACAAGCGCCGTGGCGCAGGGCCCGCCGCCCTGAATGCGGGTTTCAAGCCCGCGCTGTTTGGTATCCTCCTGGGGAAAACGGTTCACCACCATCAGCATGTCATACACCGTGGAGCCAATGCCGATGACATCGATGCGTGTGTCAGCCATGGCTGCTTCCCTCCGCACCCAGCAGGCGAATCTTTTCAAGCGCAAAACGGCGGACGGATTGTGTCGGCCCCTTCATAAACAGATCGACCGCGACGATCTCCGCACGGGTGCGCCGAATTTCATCGAGCAGGGCATAGCATACGTCCGTGCCGAAGTTGATTTTGCGGATGCCAGCCTGAATGGACGCCAGAATCTGATCATCGGGCACGCCGCTGCCTCCGTGCAGAACAAGGGGGCAGCCTGTGGCGGCGCGGATCTCACGGATGCGGTCCAGCGCGATGGTGGGCGCTTGCCGATAGCGTCCGTGCGCGGTGCCCACCATCACGGCCAGGGCATCCACGCCGGTTTCGCGGACAAACCGCTCCGCCTCGTCCACGTGTGTGTATTCGGTGCTCACCCCGTCTGCGGCCATGCCGATGTGGCCCAGCTCGCCCTCTACATCCACGCCCAGATCGTGCGCAAAGCGGGTGACACGCTTCATCACGGCGATGTTTTCCTCCAGGGGCAAGGTGCTGGCATCGCGCATGATGCTGGTGCAGCCATAGCGCAGGGCCCGCGCGCACGCCTCATCGCTGGCGCCATGATCCAGATGGAAGGCCATTTTGACCGGCGAACGCTGTATGGCGGCGATAAGGGCAGGGGAAAGAAATTCCGCTTCCCAGGAGGTGAACAGGCGGCTATACATTTGCAGGATAACGCAGGCGCCGGCCTCTTCGGCCGCCTGGATGACGCCGGCCGCCGTTTCGGCGTTATAGACGTTGAAGGCGGGGATGGCACAGCGGCGCTCTTCGGCAATGGCCAGCAGGCTCTTCATGTTGGTCAGCATGACGGAGGACTCTCCTTTCATTCTTTTCCTTCATCGGACGGGGACGGGAAGAATCGGGCTCCCTGTCAGGTCACCGTGTCGGAGGAAAGGCCCGGCACGTATTTGACAAACTCGCGCAGCGTGGCGGTTACATCGCCCTCAATTTCAGCCATGTGGTGGATATACGGCCCCTCCACCAGCTTGCGCTCCCAGTCGTCAAGGCGGTCGAACTTTGCCCAGAGGTACGTGCCGAATGTATAGGGGCCGTCGATGGTTTCACATGTGCCGTTCAGCAGGGAATACCGTCCCTGTTCCTGATCCAGCCGTGCGACGGTGTAAAGGCCGTCCTTGACCTGGAACCACTGGCGCATGTTGACGTTTTTGCAGGGCACATTCTCTTTCTTGAGGCTGTAGGCAAAGGGGCCGCAGTGCCAAAGCAGCTCACCGTTGGGATCGGACGGATGACGGACGGTAAACTCGCCGAAAAAAGGCACCTTCTTGCCCAGCGTCGCGCAGGAGAGCAGGGCCATGGTGATCGCGCCATGCAGGTCGCTTTCACAGGAGAGGATGTAGCCCTGATCCGCCAGGATGCTGTATGCGGTGCAGGGCATGGCCCCCACGGCCAGCTGCATGGCCGTCCAGCATTCGGCGGACACGGCCTGCACGTTGTACGTTTCAAACACCCACTGATACAAAAGCACAAAGGCATACACCTTTTTGAGCAGCGGCGGGGTGATGTCATCCATTTCATAGCGCGAGAGGAGGAGCTCAGCGCCTTTTGTGAGCTCGTCATCCCGCTCTCTGAGAATGCGGTGATACTGATCGATGACGACGGCCAGATTGACCGGAATGATCTGCAGGCCAAAGCGTTCCATCAACTCCCCTTCGTTGTAGATGACGGAACAGAAGGGCTTGGGGCGCATGCCCACCTGCGCGATGCGCATGCCGCGGAAATTCTTGACCATGCAGGCCACGGCGGCAAAGCGCCGCAGGCTCTGGGCAAACAACGCATCCTCGACATGACAGGAGGGGATGAACGTAAAGGGAATGTGAAAGCGCTGCAGCTGACGGCTCACGCCGAAGATGCCGCACTGGCTGTCGGTGTAGCGCGTGCCGTCCGGCTCAAACACATCGTCCAGCGGAGCCCAGATGCACACGGGCTTTCCCACACCGCGGGCTACCTGCGCGCAGAGCTCTTCGTTGCCGAAATTGCAGTTGATGACAAAAAGCGCGTCCACCTTTTCCGCGAGAAAGCGGTCAATGACGACCTGCGCATCGCCGTCGCAGAACATCACGCCCGCCGGATGGATGCCGCTCAGATCGACAAAGGAAATGTTTTCACAGGTGAAGTGCTCCCGGATATAGGCGACTAGGCGCTGCCCGCGTTCTTCCGCTTTTTCCCAGTTGAAGATGCCGGGGCGCGCCGTCACGTCGCGGCGCATGGGAGCCAGGCCGATTTTAACCTGATAGTTCAGCATGATGCGGTTCCTCCTGCACATAAAGCTTCTCCTGCGCGCCATGGGCCGCCGCCCGGCCGGCAAAGAGAGCGTTTGGAATCGAGGCGTTTTCGTGTTGAAGGCTTCTCGCAGCGCAAAGCCTAAAGAGGCGGGGCCTGCGCGTCGCCGCGGCGCAACGGGATGCGCAGAATCACGCGCGTCCCCCGACCCGGCTCGCTCTCAATCTGCATGGATGCCGCTCCGCCATAGAGCAGATGCATGCGTTCGAGCACGTTTCGCACGCCCAGCGAGGTCTTTTCGCCGCCGCTCTGCGAAAGCGGCGCATCGCCGCCGAGGATCTGGCGAACCATTTCGGGCTGCATGCCCTTCCCGTTATCCTGAACGCACACGACCAGCTGGCCGTCTTCCGCCCCCGCGCTGACGGTGATTTTCGTGTCCTCCTGCGTATTGCCGCCATGGACAAGCGCGTTTTCAAGCAGCGGCTGGATGAGCATGGTGGGCAGGAAAGCTCCCTCCGCCTCGGGCGCAATGTTGAATTCCGCTGTGAGCAGGTCGCCGTAGATGCCGCAATAGATTTCCGCGTATTGCTGCAGGCTCAGGAATTCCTGCTCGACGGTGACAAACTTTTTGCGCATGTTTTCCGTGTTTTGCCGGAAATAGGCGGAAAGCATCACGATCATGTCGCTGAGCTCGTCGTTGCCGTCGATTTTGGCCATTGCATTGATCGTTTCCAGCGCATTATAGATAAAGTGCGGGTTGATCTGCCAGTGCAGGAAACGGTATTCATAATCAAGGCTCTGGTACTCGGCGCGCCGCTTGCTGTTTTCCTCTTCGATCAGCTTTTGCACCAGTTCTCTTGTCTTCGCGGTCATCCGGTTGAATTGGCCGGTCAATACGCCGATCTCATCCCGGCTTTGCACGGGAATGCTCACATCCAGCTCGCCTGCTTCCACACGATGCATGGAATCCACCAGCTGGCGGATCTGCCCGGCCATCTGGTTGCTGACGGCAACGGAGAGGAGCAGACCGACCAGCACGCCCAGCAGGGCGGCCACGATGCCGCTTTGAATGATGGAATTCTGCAGGATGACGATGCTCTCCATGGGCAGAAAACCAACGGCCGTCCAGTTCTGCCTCCGCAGCACGCGGACGGCGTACTCCGTGCCGCTGACCGACACCGAGCGCTGAGGGGCATCCAGCTGATCCGCCGCGGCGGTCACCAGCGCGTCGGTGTTTTTGCCGCCGCCGACAATCATTTCTCCTTCCGGGCTGAAAAAGAGCACGGAACAGTCGAGCTTTTCATTGTAACTGCCTACGCTGACCAGCCCGCTTTGCTTCATGCGCGCGCACATTTTGCCCACGTGCCGCAGCGGCGAGGTGCTGTATACGTCGCGCAGCATGTAAACATCGCCCTCCGGCGTGCGCACCCATTCGGCCTGGCCATAGCGGTTTTCCAGATATTGCGGGTCGGAAAGCAGGGCTTCGCTCTGTGCAGCGGCCTGCAGGTCATAGGTGTTGCTGCTGACGCATGTGCCGTCCTCAAATCGAACGGCTACATGATCATAGGTGGCGTAGGAATCGATCATCTTGCTCAGGCAATAGACCAGATCCAGGCGCTCCTGCCTGCCGGGCGGCAGGGACGTGTTGATCTGCGCCATCAAGGTGACGGTGCCTGTGCTCACGCTTGTGGAATACAGGTAACGCTCTGCGTTTTGAACGCTGTTGGTGAAATTGATGAGCACCTGTTCCGTGAACTGGTGCAGCCCAGCTGTGCTGGTTTCAAGCACCTGCCGGGAAGCCTGCAGGGTGATCATCACGGTGATGGCCGCCACCACGAGCAGCACGACGCCCAGATGCGTAATCAGCAGCTTGAGGCGATAAGGAAGATTGAAAAAATACCGGTAGACTCTCCTTAGAAATCTGCGCACCTGTGGGTTCACCCCTTTGCTTGGCCTTGCTCCCCGATGTGTGGGGCGTGAGGTTATCCCTTGACGGCTCCTGCGGTAATACCGCTGATGATGTACCGCTGGCAGCTCAGATACAGGATCAGGATCGGGATCATGGCCAGAATGAAGAAGGCGAACGCCTCATTGAGTTCTGTGGTTTTTCCATTGAAATACTGAATCTGCGCGAGGGTGAGCGTTTTGGATTCCTTTTCGCGCAGCAGGATGATGGCTGTGGAATAGTCATTCCAGATAAACAGGGTGTTGAGCACCAGCTGCGTGGTGTTGATGGGGGTCATCAGGGGAAAGACCACCTTCCAGAATGTCTGGAAGCGGTTGCAGCCATCGATGCTGGCCGCCTGCTCAAGTTCCCGCGGAACCGTTTTGACAAAGCCGGTGATGGCCGTGAGGCTGATGGAGATCTGCAGCCCTGCGCGGGCGATGATAAACCCCACGTTTGTGCTCACCAAGCCCAGGTTATACCAGTTCAGATACAGGGGCAGCACAAAGCATTGGAAGGGGACCAGCAGCCCCAGCGTGAGCACCGCATAGATCACCTTGTAACGCAGAAGATGGTCATAGCGGGCCAGCACCCACGCCGCCATGGACGTGAAGGCCATCAGAATCAGCACGCAGGGAATGGTGTTGATGACGCTGTTTGTAAAGCCGATCCGAAACAGATCGTTTTCAAAGATCACACGGCGGAAGTTTTCAAGCGTCGGGTTGCTGGAAAAGGCAAGGCGGTTGGCGGTGATTTCCGTGGCGGGCTTAAACGCATACAGGATGGCGATATAAAACGGAGCGAGCACAATCAGGACGAACAGGCACACAAAGGCCTTCCGAATTCGTTCATGGCGCGCCTTTATCCGGTGCATTCGGGAGAGGGGATCCTGCGTCTGCGCATTTTTCCTCGTGGCCGTCATGCTTCCACCTCCAGTCTGCGCAGAGAGCGGGTGACGATCTGGGTCAGGACGATCAAGATCACGGTGAGAATGATGGCCGCAGCCTGGCCGAGGCTGGCCTTGTTGTTGGCAAAGATCGACTGATAGATATAAAAGGCGGTTGTCTGC
>DVMG01000148.1 GCA_018715105.1 Candidatus Ventricola intestinavium | reverse complement strand
ACGAAATGAAACGGTATCTGGGAAACATCACCGACAAGACCCTGAGCAGCAATCTGAAGGAACTGGAATCCGACCGTCTGATTGTTCGCAGGGAGTATCCGCAGATTCCTCCCAAAGTGGAATACTCCCTGTCGGAGCGCGGAACATCGCTGATGAAGGTTCTGGATCCATTATGTCTGTGGGGGGAACAAAACCGGATATAAGGTGCGGGCCGCTTTTTCATGAGGCAGGCGGCCAAACCGCAGGAAAAAAGCGGCCGTCCCGCCGGGAAGCGCCGCTTTTTGGCTTACAGGATCCGTACATCCACGGTCACGCGGACATCTGCCTGGTCATACGTGCTCTGCCAGTCGCGCGCCTCCCAGGCGGGGATATCCAGGCTGCTCATCACGGCCAGGCGGCCAAACCCCACTGCGTCGCAGGATGCGGCCTGAAGCCTGCGCAGTGTGTTGACGGCGGAGGTTTCAATCTGCGCGGCGATCTCGCCGGCGTTTTGGGTCTGTTCTCCGGCGATCAGCGACAGGCTCATGCGGATGGACACCTCGAGCGCGCCGTCCGCCGGATTCAGCCTGCGGGAGACCTTTGTGCGTGTGGAAACCTTGTATTGCGCGCCGCCGATGATCACCGATGTCCGTTTGGCTTTCCCCATCATCAGGCGCAGGCTGCCTGTCTCCTCACCCGTGAGCACGCCGGTCATGCGCGGGCCGTCAAACAGGGCGGTGCCCATGAATTCGTTTGGGCTGGGCGCTGTGCGCGGCAGGTGGCCGGGCAGACGGTCCGTGTCGCTGGTGCCGGGAAGCACAAGCGTGCTGTCAAAGTCGTTGCCCGCGGCATACACGGCGGTCGCGTCGATGGTGCTCGATTCCATGGCCGAGATGACGGCGGAAAGATTGGCATGTGGCGGAAGGATATCCAGGGCTTCATACTGGTCAAAGAGCACCTCCAGGTATTTGGAGAGCCTCAGGCCGAGGATTGCGCGCTGCTGGCGGATGAAATCGCCCGCATCGTCCGGCGTGACCACGACGATGGCGTCTCCGTTGGCCCGGAACATGGAATGGATTTCTCGGAGAATGGAGAGCGTGGCGTCCGTCTCGGCAAGCGTGCGGTTGATCACGATTTCCCTCAGCTGGGAGAGGTTGACTGTGCGCGGCGTCGTGGCGCTGAGCAGCCCCAGCGCGCGCAGGCAGCTGGGCGCCGTGGCCGAGAGCACGATGTATCCCGGTTCCTCCTGCTCCAGGGAGGAGCCCGCCGTGCCGTTGCCCGGACCGTTTGTTCCGGAAGAATCCTCACCCCCCGATGCTTCTCCAGTGCCAGCCGACCCGCCGCCCGCTGAGGAGGATCCCCCCTGGGATCCGGAAAGCGCCTTGACCGTCACGATCAGGTTGCCGTCCGGCGCGGGATCGATGGCCATGGCCAGCACAAACAGGCAGTTTTCAATATCATGTCCGCCGACACAGCCGGACAGCGTCAGCAAACACGCCAGCAGCACCGCCAGACAGGCGCGGCGAAGGAAGCGAAGGGGCAACGTCATCACGTCCTTTTTTATACATTCCGCATCTTTGCACCTTTGTCAGGCAAATCCCTTTGCACAGCTTCGGCCTCGGCCGCAGGAGAGCCCGCTTCACAGCCATCTGCAAAGTAGCAAAAGCACCAGAAGCGGCAGCAGATACAGGGGAGCCGCCCGCAGCACAAAGACCACGCCAAATGCCGCCAGCGCATACAGCGCCGCCGCCAGCGCCAGCGCACACAGCAGCAGACCCGTGTGATGCCGGCGAAGCGCAGGGAAAGCGAGGCGGCAGGCATGTTCCGCCGCGCACAGCGTGCATACGGCGCCGAGAAACAGGCACATCAGCTGAATGAGCACCAGCATGGTTTGCGCGAGTCCTTCGCGGGGCCGATGGCTGCACAGGATGTGCATGCGGTCTCCCCAGACGCTTAGAGTTTCCAAGGATTCATAGGTGTTGCACAGGGAGAACACCAGCAGAAGCAACGTGCCCGCCAGCGCGCCCAGCAGGATGCGCCCGACAAAGAACCATGCGCCGGGCAGAGAATCCGGCGGCGAATTCACCTTTTCCAGCTCAGGCGGGGGGAGAAAGAGCAGCGCAGCCGGTGCGCATGCGCCCAACGCACAGAGGGCGGAACCCCCCAGCTGCCATGCGCCCGGCCCCAGAAGGGGGAACAGGCCGACGGGCGAATCAAACGACATGGACAAAAGCGAAAGCACGCATAACCCCAGCGGCAGGAGAAAGCGCAGCGCATAGGCAAGTCGGGATACGCCGGTTCCGCCGCTGAGCGCACACAGCACCGTGGCTGCCAGCGTGAGCGTGACAGCGGAAGAAACCCGGGCTTCAGACAGCAGCGATTGCCCGGCCAAGCTGGAGACCGCGGCGAGCAAAAGCGCGCTGCAGGCGAGCATCAGCAGGGCCAGCACGATGAGAAGCGCCCGGGATAGAAGCCCGCGCGCTTCCCTGCCTGTGGATGCGAGCCGACGGGCAAGGCTCCATCGGGCCAGCGCGGCGGTCAGAGCGGCAAGCGGCAGACAGGGCAGCACGCTCAGATACGCGGCATTGAGGCTGATGCTCATGCAAACGCCCGCACCCGTGGCAAAGATCTGTGCGCCTACGGCCAGGGACGCGGCCGCTACTCTGGCACGCCAGGCTGCGCGGATACGCGCATCAAGAACGGTGTCTGGCAAAGAAAGCCCTCGCTTTCTGGAATTTCAGGGGGAAACGCAGCAGGATATCCGGGTTGCCCGCCCGGCGCGGCGTCACCGGCGCGGTGAGCGGGGAGCCGATGGACTGCATGGCGCACAGGCCGCAGCACAGACAGAGCAGAAGCAGCGCCATCAGATAGAGTCCGCCGAACGCGCCGGCCGTCAAAAACAGCAGCTGAATGATCTTAAAGCCCACGTTCAGCGCATACCCGGGCACGCAGAAACCGCCCAAACCGCTGGCCGCCACGATGATCAGCAGCAGCGGGCTGACGATGTCCGCGCTGACGGCGCTTTGCCCCAGAATCAGGCCGGAGACAATGCCCAGCGCATTGCCCATGGCCCCCGGCGCGCGCAGGCCGGCCTCCCCCACCAGGTCAAAGGCGAGCGTCATCAGCAGCGCTTCCAGATAAACCGGAATGGGCACGCGCGAGCTGGTTTCATAGACGCTCGTCAGCAGAATGGGGGAGAGGAGCTCCGGATGAAAGCGCAGCACGGCCAGATAGGCTCCCGGCAGGAACAGATGGATGATCACCCCCAGGAAGCGCACGATGCGCAGGAACGTGCCATACTGCCAGCGCATGGAGGTATCATCCGGCGTGTGCAGCTGATGCCAGAGGGTGGCGGGCGCGCCCAGCGCGGCAGGGGATCCGTCGGTGAGCACGACAATCTGGCCCTCCGCCAGGAAGGAAGCCGCGCGGTCGGGCCGCTCGGTGTGCACACACTGGGGAATGAGCGCGTAAGGATGATCCTCTATGATCTGTTCCACCTCGCCGGTGGTCAGGGCAAAATCATACGTGCAGCGCTCCAGGCGGCCCCGGATGCGCGCGACCATCGCCTCATCCGCCGTGCCGCGGAGATAGAGCAGAGCGCAGCGTGTTTTCATCCTGCCGCCCGCTGTCACGAACTCGGTGATCAGCTCTTCCCGCTGGACAATGCGGCGCAGCAGCGTGATGTTGGTGCGGATGGCCTCGCTGAAGCTCTCGTGCGGGCCAAGCACCACCTGCTCCGCCTCGGGCCTGCCGATGGTCCGCTTTTCAAAACCGCGCGTATCCATCACCGAGGCCACGGCGCATCCCTCGCTGATGAGCACGCTCTGCCCGGAAAGCGCATCGGCGAGAATCTCGTCGATGTTTTCCTTGATCTTCATGGGCAAAATGGCGACCGCATGGCTCATCAGGAAGGAGATGCGCTCGCAGGGCGGCACCTCTTCCCCCGCGCTTGGCGGCAGCTCCATGCAGGGCTTGAGGATGTTTTCATCGACCTCGCGCGAATCGGTCATGCCGTCGATCGCAAGCACGGCAGACTCAAACGCGCCGGAACGGAAGCGCCGCACGATGACATCGGCATTGAGGGGCGCGCCAAGGCGCTCGCGGAAAATCTCCACGTTGCGTGAGAGCAGCGGGCAGAGGGTAATCGGGTCATCGTTCAAAAGAGGGGCCTCCTTTACGGGCGGCTTTCAATCCTGCCGGGTGTTTCCGTTTTTCGCACAGTAGTCTGCCACGATACAGGAAAATCATGCACGCGTTCATTCATCAGATGTCTTGTCAGATTTGCCTGATTGTGAAAGCGGAATTCCCGTCCTTTTTGCGCGGGTCACTGGTTTTTCCTGCCAAGCTGTGCTATACTATATATATCAAGCCCTGTATCAATCAAAGGAGGACATGTTTATGCAGCTGACTGTTCGCCAGCCTTCCGCGTCTCAGGACGCGAAGCACTATACCACCGAGCGCCTGCGCAGCGAATATCTGATTGAAACCGTGTTCGTTCCGGACGACGCCATCCTCACCTATTCCCATTTTGACCGGATCATCGCCGGCGGCGTGATGCCGGTTCACAAGAGCGTGGAGCTTGTGGGATGCAAGGAGCTGGCTTCCGACACATTCCTGGAGCGCCGGGAGATGGGCGTCATCAACATTGGCGGCAAGGGCCGCATCACCGTGGATGGCACGGTGTATGATCTTAAACAGTACGACGGCTTGTATGTGGGCATGGGCGCCCAAACGCTGAGCTTTGAAAGCGAGAGCCCGGAAGATCCGGCCAAGTTTTACATCAACACCTGCCCGGCGCACCGCACCTATCCCACGGTCAAGATCGATATTGACAAGGCCAACAAGCGTCCGCTAGGCGCGATGGAGACATGCAACAAGCGCGTCATCAATCAATACATCCATCCCGCCGTCATGCAAAGCTGCCAGCTGTGCATGGGCATGACGCAGCTGGCCCCCGGAAGCAACTGGAATTCCATGCCCTGCCATACGCATGAGCGCCGCATGGAGGTCTATTTCTACTTTGAACTCAAGGATAACAACGTCGTCTTCCACATGATGGGCGAGCCGACCGAGACGCGCCATCTGGTCATGCACAATGAACAGGCTGTCATCTCCCCGTCCTGGTCGATTCACACGGGCGTGGGCACGAGCAACTATACGTTCATCTGGGGCATGTGCGGGGAAAACCAGGATTTTGACGACATGGACAACCTCGACCCCATGGATCTGCGCTGAAAAGCCTGTCCGCCGGGCCTGCCCGGCTTGCAATAACAGGAATACATAAAAGAGAAGGAGGATTCTTCCCATGAATGATTTTATGAAAAACTTCAGCCTGGAGGGCAAGGTGGCCTTTGTCACCGGCGCTTCTTACGGCATCGGCTTTGCGATCGCCAGCGCGTTTGCCGCCGCCGGGGCGACGATCGTGTTCAACGACATCAAGCAGGAGCTTGTTGACAAGGGCATGGCCGCGTATGCCGAGAAGGGCATTCAGGCTCACGGCTATGTGTGCGATGTGACCGACGAGGAAGCGGTCAAGGCGACTGTCGCCAAGATCCGTGAGGAAGTGGGCATCATCGACATCCTGGTCAACAACGCCGGCATCATCAAGCGCATCCCGATGCTTGAGATGAGCGCGGAGGATTTCCGCAAGGTCATCGATGTGGATCTGAACGCGCCGTTCATCGTCTCCAAGGCATGCATTCCGGGCATGATCGAGAAGGGACACGGCAAGATCATCAACATCTGCTCCATGATGTCCGAGCTGGGCAGGGAGACGGTGTCGGCCTATGCGGCGGCCAAGGGCGGCCTGAAGATGCTCACCCGCAACATCTGCTCCGAATATGGCGAGGCCAACATCCAGTGCAACGGCATTGGGCCGGGTTACATCGAGACCCCGCAGACCGCGCCGCTGCGCGAGCGTCAGGCGGACGGCAGCCGTCATCCGTTTGACCAGTTCATCATCTCCAAGACGCCGGCCGCGCGCTGGGGCAGGACGGAGGATCTGCAGGGTCCGGCCGTGTTCCTTGCTTCCGACGCTTCCAACTTTGTCAACGGCCACATTCTCTATGTGGACGGCGGCATTCTGGCCTATATCGGCAAGCAGCCGTAAAAGACAGCGCAAACGCAGCGCTCCGCCCCTGGCCCTATGCCGGGAGCGGGGCGCTGTTTTCATGCGCGGGAACGGTGGGGCGATGCCGGCAGGGCGTGCAAAAGCAGCCGGAACCTTGCAAAAGCGGCCAAAATGGAATACAATGGAAGAACCCGACAGGCATGAAAATGCGGGCGTATGCCCATGAGCATTTTCACAAAGGATAGGAAAAAACAGAGAAATGAGGATGTTGAAATGGGCAGGCTTTCCTATGTGATCCGGCGCGCGGCGAAGATGGATTACGGCGCGATGCTCAAAACCGCCGGGAGGCTGCACGAAAAAACCGGAAAAAGCCGCCTGTGGCTGATGGCGGACATGGCCCGGTGTGCGGCAAAGTATAACGCCGGATACATCGATTACAAAATTGCCGAGATGTATCGCCTGAATGATGCGCAGCGCGCCACGCAGATCACGCGAGGCATTTCCAACAGCATCGTCGCCAGGATGAATGACAAGGATTTCTGGCATTTTTTCGACAATAAGACGGAGTTCAACCAGCTGTTCAGCCGGCAGGTGAAGCGCGAGTGGCTCAACCTGACCACGGCGGATGAAGAAAGCTTTGCCCGGTTTCTCAAGGGGCGGGGCGACATCATCTGCAAGCCGATCGACGGCTCCAGCGGGCAGGGGATTCTCAAGTGCACCCCGCAGGAATACGCGGATCCCCGGGCGCTGTATGCGCGCCTGAAGGCGGCGGGGATCGGCATCGTGGAGGATAAGGTCATTCAGCACGAGGCTCTGGCCGCGCTTTGCCCCACGTCGGTGAACACCATCCGTGTGGCAACCCTGCTGGGCGACAAAAAGCAGGGCATTGTCTATGCCTATATCCGCATCGGCAACGGCAAGGTGATGGACAATGTGGATTGCGGAGGCATGGCCGCCCCTGTGGATCTTGAAACGGGCGTCATCTGCGGCGTGGGGGCGAATAAGGCCGGCGAGGTCTTTGAAGAGCATCCGATGACGGGCAGGCGCATCCCCGGCACACCAATTCCCTATTGGAGCGACGTGCGCAGCATGTGCCTTGACGCCATGCATGTGGTGCCGCAGGTGCGCTTTGTCGCCTGGGATGTGGCCATCACGCCGGAAGGCCCCGTGTTCATCGAGGGCAATTCGTTCCCCAGTCACGCGATTCCCCAGTTTGCCGCCCATTTTCCGGATGGCATCGGCATTTTGCCGCGGTTTGAGGAGTTTATCGACCTATGATCTGCACGCTCTGTCCGAGAAACTGCCGGGCCGAGCGCACGCCGCAGGCGGGCAGCGGCCTGTGCGGCGTGGGCACGCTGCCCAAGATTGCGCGCGCCGCGCTGCACAGATGGGAAGAGCCCTGCATCAGCGGAACACGGGGGAGCGGGGCGGTGTTCTTTTCAGGCTGCGGCCTGCGGTGCGCGTTCTGCCAGAACGAGGGGATCAGCCAGCGCGCCGAAGGGCAGATCGTGTCTGTCCGCCGCCTGAGCGAAATCTTTCGCGAGCTGGAGGAACAGGGGGCGCACAACATCAATCTGGTCACGGCGGCGCACTTTGTGCCCGCGGTCATCGGCGCGCTCCATCTGTATAGACCGAAAATCCCCATCGTGTATAACTCGAGCGGATATGAATCCATCGGCACGCTGCGCATGCTGGAGGGCGTGGTCGATATCTATCTGCCGGACTTCAAGTATATCGATCCGAAGATGGCGGCACTGCTTTCCGGCGCGCGCGATTATCCCGAAACGGCGCTGGCAGCGATCCGGGAAATGCGCAGGCAGACGGGCCCCGCTGTGTACGACGCGGAGGGCACCATGCTGCGCGGCACGCAGATCCGGCATCTCGTGCTGCCGGGCCTGACGGGGGACAGCATGCGCATTCTCACCCTCATCCGGGATGAACTGCCGGATACGCCCGTCTCCCTGATGGGGCAGTATACCCCCTGCGGGCGCGCGCTTCAAATCCCCGGCATGAATCGGAAGCTCACCCCCAGGGAATACGCCCGCGTGCGCGCGCACATGCGGGCCATCGGCCTTGAAGGCTATTGCCAGGCGCTGACGGCGGCGGACGGCGCATTCATCCCCGCCTTTGACGGGACAGGGGTGGACAGAGCCTGAAAGGCCGGAACCAGCAGAACGCCCGGAAAAAAGTCAATGCAAGAAGTCAGCACAGAAAGCCAACGAAAGAAATCGGCCCCAAAGCCGGCAAAAGAAATCAAAGAGAGAAGACAAGGATCTCAAAGCCTGATAGAGTCCTCAGAAAGGATGAAACGCCATGCAAGCCTGTTTTCTGCCCGCGGATATTCTGCTGCCATCCGGCGGCGTTGACTGCGCCAAGTGGGCGGTCATTGCCTGCGACCAGTTCACCAGCCAGCCCGAATACTGGCGGGAGGCAGAGCGGATCGTGGGGGATTCGCCCAGCGCGCTGGAGATCATCTATCCGGAAGCCTATCTCTCGCAGGGCGATGCGCGCATCCGGCGCATCCGGGAGGCCATGACACGCGACCTTGAAAACGGCACGCTTGTCCGGCGGGTAACGGACGGATTTGTGCTCGTGCGGCGTGTCACACACAGCGGGGAGCGGCTGGGCCTTGTGGGCCGGCTCGATCTGGAGCAGTATGACTATACCCCCGGAACGGACGCACCTGTGCGGGCCACGGAGGGGACGATCCTCTCGCGCATCCCGCCAAGGGTCCGCATCCGCCGCGGCGCGCCCATCGAAAGCCCTCATGTGATGCTGCTGCTTGACGACCCGGCCATGCGCCTGATCGAGCCGCTGGCCGACCGGGCGGCGGATCTGCCCCTTCTCTACGATGTGGAGCTGATGCTGGGCGGCGGCCGGCTGACGGGCTATGCCGTGGAGGGCGGGCAGGCCAGGCGCACGGCGGAGCAGATTGCGCAGATGCAGCGGGAAAGCGGCGGCTTCTTCCTCGCCGTGGGCGACGGAAACCATTCCCTGGCCACGGCCAAGGCCTGCTGGGAGGAGATCCGGCCCACCCTGTCCCCGCAGGAGCGGGCCTGCCATCCTGCCCGCTTCGCGCTGGTGGAAGTGGTCAACCTGCACAGCCCGGCTCTGATCTTCCGGCCGATTCACAGGGTGGTCTTTTCGGGCGACATGCAGGGCATGATTGCGGCGTTGGAAGAGGACGTGCGCCGGCAGGGGATGGCCCTTGTGCCGGGGGAGGAGCTGGTCTTCGCGCAGGAGGGCGTGCGCTGCGGCCTGGATGTGTCGGGCCGGGGTGGACGCCTGCCCGTTGATGTGCTTCAGCGGTTTTTGGATGCCCAGAGCGGCCTTCGCATGGACTATGTGCATGGCGAGGCGGATGCCCTCAGCCTGACGGAGGGGAAAGGGGCGTTTGCCATCCTGCTGGGCGCAATCGATAAGCACAGCCTGTTTGGCGCCATTGCGGCGGGAGGCGTGCTTCCGCGCAAGACCTTTTCCATGGGGGAGAGCACGGAAAAACGGTATTACATGGAGTGCAGGCGCATCGGAATGCAGGCGGAAGAGCCCTCGGCCCGGCCGGATGCGGGAGATGAAACGCAGACAACGCAGAAAAGCGCGTTTGAATCAGAACAAAGGAGATGATCACCATGTTTACGGCGGTCAAGGGAACGCTTGATGGCTATGGCTATGAGCAGGTGACGCTGGCGGGAGCGGGCCATGAGGCGCGCATCCTGCCGCAGGCGGGATTCAACCTCTATCACTGGACGTTTGAAGGCGAGGAGATCCTGATGGAGCCGGTGGATCTCTCTGTCTTCGGCACCAAGTATGGCATCCCGATTCTCTTCCCCACCCCCAACCGCATCCGGAATGCTGTATATACCTGGCAGGGCCGCGAATACACGATGACAAAGCGCGGTGAAAAGGTGCTGCTGCATGGGCTGGTCAAGGATGAGCCGTTCACCGTCACGCGCCTGGAGGCGGGGGAGGACAGCGCCGTCTGCGAGGCGGAGATCGCCATCTCGCGGGAGAACGCGCTGTATGAGGGATATCCTTTCGCCTGCACGCTTACCGTGCGCTACACGCTGACGGCCGCAGGCCTGCGCATGGACGCATTCGTGCGCAATGAGGATGAGCGGGAAATGCCCTTTGGTTTTGCGGTGCATCCGTATTTCTCCAAGCGCGGCGACGCGGGAAGGGTGTCTCTCACGGTGCCGTGCAGGCGTTATTATGAAGCGGATGAGGGGAGGATTCCCACGGGCCGTCTTCTGCCCGCCGAGGGGGAGACGGATATCCACAGCCGCTACCGGACGGTGGAAAGCCTGTATTTGGATCATGTGTTCCGCGGCATGACGGCCGACATGGAGTCAAAAATCCGGTATGAGGATATCGTTGTGCATATCCGCGCGTCGGATTGTTTCCGCAATGCGGTGGTCTATACGCCGCATGACAGGCCGGGCTTCTGCATCGAGCCGCAGACGTGTGCGACCAACTTTATCAACATGCATGCACAGGGCCTTGTGGATGAAAGCGGCCTGATGGTGCTTCCCGCGGGCAGGACGTTTGCCTGCTGGGTGGACATGACTGTGGAAAAGAGAACGGAAGCATAATCCGGTGAAAAGATGCGCCCCCGCGGCATAGCCGC
>DVMG01000147.1 GCA_018715105.1 Candidatus Ventricola intestinavium | reverse complement strand
GGGAAAGCGCTTCTCCCAGAGGGTGTACATTCAAAAATACCGTGCGTTCTGCGAAGCCTATGCCGACGCATTTGCCGCCGGAGAGGGAAAGGGCCTGCTGCTGTATGGAAAATCCGGACTGGGCAAGACGTTTTTGATGAACTGCGTTGCCCAGCGCGTGCTGGAGCGGGGCTTTTCCGTCGTGGTCATCTCCAGTTACCGATTGATGGAAACGATGCGCCGCTACCAGTTTGAGGGCAGCGGCGCAGAACAGGTGCAGGATTTTCTCAGCTGTGATCTTTTGTGTGTGGATGATCTGGGCAGCGAACCCATGCTGCGCGGGGTGACGATCAGCGCGCTTTATCACATCATCAGCGAGCGGCGCAACGCAAACCGCGCCATCGTCGTGACAACGAACTGCGACAGCGATCAGCTCTACGAAAAGTATGACGACCGCATTGCAGCCCGCCTGACGGATCCCAGCCGCATGAGCGTCATCGAGTTTGCCGGCGTGGATGTGCGCAGATTTGCTGCCGCCAGGGCGTGAGGAGGATGCTCACAGGTAGGCGCGGATATCGGCGGTGAGCTTTTCTTCCAGGTGAATGAGGCGCCCTGCGATGTCTTTGGCGCTTTCATCTGCGGCCTGATACTGGTTGAGGTATTGGTTGAGGGACTTGACGCCCATGTTGCAGCCGTCTGTGATGAGGCTGGCGGCGGTGGCGTCTGTGGCATCGATGGCGAGCTCAAAACCCGTCTTCAGGGCGGACATGCCCCTCGCCATCGCACCGGGATCCTTCCCCGTATCGTGAAAACGGTCAAGCGCCTGGCGGATTTCCCGGCCGAGCTGCTCATGCTCGGCCATGCACCGGGCCAATCGGTTGCGGAACGCATCGCTGCGGATGTGGGGCAGCACATCCCCGATGGACGCAACCCCCATTTTGATGCCTGCGTCGCATTCGCGCAGCAGGCGGATGGTGTCCTGCTCAATCATAGGGCAACGCCTCCTTCCAGGACGTAGTCTTTCCCGATGTGCGCCATGCTATGACATTGCCCGCGAGGTGACACGATTGATCTATCTTGAGACATTCACGTTTCCGGATGCCGAACAGGAGACCAGCTTTCTGCTGGGTGAAAAGCGCACGTGCTTTGCGTCCTTTTATCCGTTCAAGATTCTGTCGCGGCATCGCTTTAAGCGCATCGACTTTGAGCCGGTGACCATCCTGTATGGCGGAAACGGCACGGGAAAATCCACGGCGCTGCATGTGATCGCGCAGAAGGCGGGGCTCGCGCGGGATGCGGCGTATAACCGGACCCGTTTTTTTGACGATTATGTGCGCATGTGCGGCATGCGCACGGCCATGCCGGTTCCGGAGGGAAGCCGCATCCTCACAAGCGACGATGTGTTTGACGCCATGCTCGATGTGCGCGCGCTCAATGACGGCATGGATCGCAAACGAGAGGAAATCTTCGAGGATTATTGGCAGGACCGGCGGTCGGGTTTTCAGCTCTCGTCGATGGCGGATTATGAAAAGCTGCGGCGCGTCAACCGCGCCCGCAAGCACACGCAGTCCCGTTATGTGCGCGAGGAGCTGGGCATGAATGTGCGCACTTTTTCAAACGGTGAAAGCGCGTTTCGCATGTTTACCGAAAAGATCGGGGAAAACGCGCTTTACCTGCTGGATGAGCCGGAAAACAGCCTTTCTCCTGCGCGGGTGTTGGAGCTTTGCCGGTTTATCGGCGATTCGGCACGCTTTTTTGGCTGTCAGTTTGTCATTTCAACGCATTCCCCGTTTTTGCTGGCGCTGCGCGGCGCCAAGGTCTATGACCTTGACAGCGACCCTGTGGATGTGCGGCGCTGGACGGAGCTTGAAAACGTGCGGGTATATTATGCGTTTTTCAAAGAGCATGAAGGAGAGTTCGGCCGCAGCGAGGGAATGCCCTTTGCAGAAGATTGAAAATGGAGCGAGCCCAAACTACCGCCAAAGCCGGTGCCAGACCGTTGGCAAAACGCTTTTTTCCTCCCCGAAGGGGCGAGAAAAGATTTTCCCAATCCCTGGGAGACGCCTATCCCGAACGATCCTAAACGATCCTGAACGATCCTGAATGGAAGCGACGCGTATGTCGGCAGACGGACCGCCGGCGAACCCGGCGGCCTGATTGTACAATCAGAAAGAGCATGCGGGAGGATCTGCAGGATCCCGCATGCTCTTAAAGACATGGAAATGCCGAGGGGTGAAGGCGGCAACATACGCAGGACCATGCCCGCGTTACGCCTGGTTCTGCCGATCGTGATCTCCGTGCTTTTGAATCTGCGCGTTGAGCATGTGAATATCACCGCAGCTCATGGTGATGACCAGATCGCCGGGCTGCCAGTGGGCGCGAAGATATGCCTCCGTATCGTCAAACGTGGGCGTATAGTGCACGCTTTTGCCGGTGGCGGCGATGGCATCCACCAGCATGGTGGCATGGATATCCCCCGGATCCTTTTCCCGTGCGGCAAAAATATCCGTGATCAGAATTTCGTCAGCCAGGTCGCAGCAGTGGATGTAATCCTTAAAAAGCGTTTTGACACGGGAATAGGTGTGCGGCTGCATCACCGCCCAGAGGCGGTTGTGCGGCTGACGCGCGGCGTTTTCAAGCGCGCTGTGCATTTCCGCGGGATTGTGCCCATAATCGGTGTAAAGGCGCACACCGCAGACCGTGCCGGTGAATTCAAAGCGGCGATGCGGCGCGGAAAAGCGGGAGAGGGACTGGGCGACGGCTTCAGGCCGGATGCCTACCTGCACACAGGCCGCCATGGTGGCCAGCGCATGCATGACATTGAATTCTCCCGGAACACGCAGCGCGGTATGCGCCATGCATGTCCCTTCAAAGGCAAAATCAAAGGAAGCGCATCCCGTGCTGTCATAAGCAAGATTCTCCGGACGCCACTGGCAGGACGGGCCAAGGCCGTATGTCACGGTGCGGCACGGCTGCAGGGCAAGCAGATCGCGCACCCGCGGATCATCCCCGTTGCCGATGCACGCGCCATCCTGTGGAAGCAGACGGCAAAAGCGGACAAAGGCGCGAAAAATATCGTCGAGATCCTTATAATAATCGAGGTGATCCTCTTCGATGTTGGTGACGACGGCGATCGTCGGATGAAACTGAAGAAAGCTCTCGTGAAACTCGCAGGCTTCCACCACGAATGTTTCATGCCCGCCCACACGCGTGCTGCCGCCGATATAGTCAAGCTGGCCGCCGATATGCACGGTGGGATCGACCCCGGCGTCCACAAGTGCCTCGGCGATCATGGAGGTGGTCGTGGTTTTGCCATGCGTGCCGCAGACGTTGATCGCATGGCGGTAGCCTTCCATCAGCTGGCCCAGCAGCGTGGCGCGCTCCATTTGCGGGATTCCCAGTTCGTTCGCCCGCGCGCGCTCCGGATTATCCGGCGCAATGGCGGCGGAATAGATCACGATATCGGCCCCTTCGACATTCTGGGCCCGATGACCGATGCTCACGGGAATGCCCTGGCGCTCCAGGGCATCCGTCATATAGGAACGGGCGGAATCAGAACCCGTTACGCGCACGCCGGCCTGTGTGAGCATGCCCGCCAGCCCGCTCATGGAGCTGCCGCCGATGCCGATCATGTGCGCACGTCTGCCCGAAAAATCCTGGATGTGCGGCATACAAGTGCCTCCTTACCTGATTGACCTAACCTGTTTCCCCGATGGAGAGGCTCGCCGCGCCGCCCGGAGGCGTGCACGGCAAAGACTTATGCCTATTATACGTCAAAAAGGACGTGCCGATCAACCGAAAAACGAAAAATACCTGAACGTTTTGAGAAAGAGTGATAAATTCCGGAAAATTTCCCGATCAGGGCTTTATTTATTTGGAATCCTGAATTATAATAGGGGATAACTGACTTATCATTCGTGTTTGGGAGGGGTTGACATGGATCGCATCCGCCGAAACGAGCGCCTTGCCGCCATGACGAGGATTCTGGTGGAATCCCCGAACAGGATTTTCACGCTCGGCACGTTCTGCGAGATGTTTGGCGCGGCAAAGTCGACGCTCAGCGAGGATATTGACATCCTGCGCGGTGTGTTTTCTCAGTTTCGCCTGGGGCAGCTGGATACCGTGACCGGCGCAGCCGGCGGAGTGCGTTACCGGCCCGTGCTCTCGCCCGAAGACGCTTACCGAGCGGTCAGGGAACTGGCGCAGATGCTGGGCGCACCGGGCCGTGTGCTGCCGGGCGGATTTATCTACATGGCGGATATCCTGGCCATGCCCGATGTGGTGGAGCGCATGGGAACGATCATGGCTTCCCAGTTTTACCGGGCGGAGCCGGACCTCGTGCTCACGATGGAGACGAAAGGCATCCCGATTGCGATGATGACAGCCAAGGCCCTGAATGTGCCGATGGTGATTGTGCGCAGGGACAGCAAGGTCTACGAGGGACCGGCGGTGAATATCAATTATCTGTCCGGCTCCGGAAATCGGGTGGAGACCATGAGCCTTTCCCGACGCGCGGTGCGCGAGGGCCAGCGCGCTTTGATTGTGGACGATTTCATGCGCGCGGGAGGCACAGCCCGCGGCATGGTGGATATGATGCGTGAGTTTGCCGTCACGGTGGTAGGCGTGTGCGTGCTGGTGAGCACGCAGGAGCCTGTTAAAAAGCGGCTGGACGGCGTCAAGTCCCTGCTGGTCATCGAGGATACGGATGAGGGCAGCGGCACGGCGGCCATCCGCCCGGCTGCCTGGCTGGCCCAGGCGGCGGAAAAGGCAAAGGCCTGAAAAAACCGAACAATCGGCCATTTCAAGCGGGAGCACCCCTGGACGGTGTTCCCGCAAAGGCTGTTTTGGCCGGCTCAGAGAAAGACGCATCTGGACACGCACGGGAGCAAGGATGCGACCGGAAAAAGAACGGCAGAGAAACGGGAGGGCATATGCTCATTGTCATTGGCCTGGGAAATCCGGGCAGGGAATACGCGAGAACGCGCCACAACGTCGGCTTTGATGTGATCGACGTGCTCAGCGAAAAAAACCGCATCGGGCTGACCCGGCACGCGATGCATGGCTTGATCGGAGAGGGATTTGTAGACGGAAAAAAGCTGATGCTCGTCAAGCCTCAGACCTATATGAATCTGTCCGGGCAATGCGTCAGCGAGATCGCAGCGTTTTACAAGCCGCCCATGGACAGGCTTCTTGTCGTTTACGACGACATTGACCTGCCGTTGGGCAGGCTGCGCATGCGCGCCGGCGGCAGCGCCGGCACGCACAACGGCATGCGCTCTGTGATCGGCCTGCTGGGCAGGCAGGATTTCCCCCGCCTTCGCGTAGGAGTGGGCAAAAAGCCGGAGGGCTGGGATCTGGGCGACTGGGTGCTTTCCTCTTATCAGACGCAGGAGGAAAGGCGGACACAGTTTGATGCGTTCCTGCGAGCAGCGGATGCGGTGGAAGACATGCTGAAAAACGGGCTTGACAGCGCCATGCGTCTGGCCAACGCGCCCGTGGAAAAGGCAGGATCCGTGGGCGCGGCAAAAGGCGTAAATGCCTGAAAAGCGTGGAAGAAGAAAAGGAGCAACCATGCAGACGCATTTTCTCTTTGATGCGCTCAGGGGGTTTGCACCCTATGAGCAGATTGTAAAGGAAAGCGCCGGGGCGCACGCGGTCATCGCGGCATCCGGGCTGGCAGGCGCGCAGAAGGCGCACCTGGCCTGCGCGCTATCCGAGCACACGGGCAGGCCGCTGCTCTTTTTATGTGACAGCGAGCGGTCTGCGGCGCAGACCATGGAGGATCTGTCCGAGTTGCTGGGCGGCGGGGTATGCCTGTTCCCGGCACGGGAAATCACGTTTTATCAGGACGTGGCGGCCAGCCGCGAGGTAGCTTACCGGCGCATTGAGACGCTGCGAAGGCTCGTATCCGGGGAGGCGCGGGCGGTTGTGGCGCCGGCGGACGCGCTTTTGCACCGCGTCATGCCGCGCGCCGTCTTCAGCGCCCATACCCTCTCACTGCGCGTGGGGGAGCAGATGCCCACCGATGAGCTGCTGGGCCGCCTGCTCGCGGCGGGCTACACACGCGAATACATGGTCGAGGGCAAGGGGCAGTTTTCCGTGCGCGGCGGCATTGTGGATATCTATCCCGCGGATGCCCCCAGCGCCCTGCGCGTGGAGTTTTTTGACGATGAGATTGACTCGATCCGCCAGTTTGACGTGATGAGCCAGCGCTCGCAGAATAACCTTCAGCAGGCCGCCATTCCGCCGGCCACGGAGGCACCTGCCCTGCAGGAGGGGGCGCAGAGCCTGGCGCAGGAGCTGCTCAGGGCGCTTGCCCGGCAGGAAGAGGCCCTGCGGGCAGGAGGAGAACGTGCGGACGGCGAAGCCACGCTGGCGGATCTGCCGCTTGAGGACGGGGAGATTGCGGCGCCCGCTGCCTTCACCCGTGAGAACCGGACCATGGAGCGGTTTGGGGAGAATGTGCGCGCAGCCGTCAGCCAGATGCAAAGCGGCATCAGCAGCCGCCTGCTGGAAAAGTTCATCCACATGGCCTTTGATCAGACCGAGACGATCCTTGATTACATGACCCGTCCTCTGATTGTGCTGGATGAGCCGGAGGCGCTCTTTGCCCGTATGGACAGCCGGACAGGGGAATTTGCCCAGGCTTTCACGGCGGCTCTGGAGCGCGGGGAAGCTCTGCCGCAGCAGGAAAACCTGATGCTCACGCGCGATCAGGTGCTGACCGCCCTGCATGAACACACGATCATGGCCCTGACCGCCATCCTGCGCCCGGTGAAAATGCTCAGGCCCACGCTGCTGGCCGAGATGGGCGGCATGGGGGCGGGAAGCTATGGCGGCCGCACACAGGATATGTGCCAGGACATCGCAAGATGGATGGCGGATGGATGGCGCGTCATGGTGCTCTCCGGCGGCGCAGCACGGGGCGAGCGCATGCGGCAGTCGTTTGAGGATGAGGGGATCCGGGCTCCGTTTGACGAGCTCGGCGCGTCCATGCCAGATGAGGGGGAATGCCACATCTATCCGCTGACGCTCTCCAGCGGTTTTCAGTATCCGCAGATCCGGCTGGCGGTGATCGCCTGCGGCGATGTGTATGGCGCCAAGGGGAGCAAGGGAAGGCAGAAAAAGCGCCAGGGGGCCAAAATCGCCTCGTTTACCGATCTGAACGTGGGCGATTATGTGGTGCATGAGACGCACGGAATTGGCATTTACCAGGGAACCAAGCGCCTGACCAGCGAAGGGGCGTCGCGCGATTATCTGCTGGTGCAGTATCTGGGAAGCGATAAGCTGTATATCCCGGTGGATCACCTCGACCGGATCCAGAAGTATATTGGCAGCGGCGAGGGCGCGCCGCCCAAACTCTCGCGCCTGGGCGGCAAGGATTGGGATAAGCAGAAGAGCAAGGTTCGCGAGAGCCTCAAGGCCCTGGCTTTTGACCTGGTCAAGCTCTATGCGGAAAGGCAGAAGAACCGCGGCCACGCTTTTGCGCCGGATTCGCTCTGGCAGCAGGAGTTTGAGGAAAACTTTCCCTATGAGGAAACGCCCGACCAGCTTCAGGCCACGGAGGAAATCAAGCGCGACATGGAGCGCGATGTGCCGATGGACCGCCTGCTTTGCGGCGATGTGGGCTATGGCAAGACGGAGGTGGCGCTGCGCGCGGCGTTCAAGGCCGTCATGGACGGCATGCAGGTGGCCATTCTTGCGCCGACGACCATCCTTGCCCAGCAGCATTACGGCACGTTGATGCGGCGCTTTGAGGGATTCCCCGTGCGGGCGGATGTGCTCAGCCGCTTCCGCACCGCCCGGGAACAGAAAAAGACGCTGGAAGGCCTTGCAAGCGGCGAAATCGACATCGTGGTCGGCACGCACAGGCTGCTGGCAAAGGATGTGAAGTTTAAAAACCTCGGCCTGCTGATTGTCGACGAGGAGCAGCGCTTTGGCGTCGGCCATAAGGAAACGATCAAGAACATGAAAAAGTCGGTGGATGTGCTGACCATGTCCGCCACCCCGATTCCGCGCACCCTGCACATGTCCATGGTTGGCATCCGGGATATGAGCCTGCTGGAAACGCCGCCTCAGGCGCGCTATCCCGTGCAGACCTATGTGATGGAATACCAGGACAGCGTCATCCGTGATGCCATTCTGCGCGAACTGGGGCGGGGAGGGCAGGTGTTTTTCCTGTATAACCGCGTGGGTTCCATCGAGCAGTGTTACAGGCAGCTTTCCAAACTGGTGCCGGAGGCGCGCATTGCCATCGCACACGGACAGATGCGGGAAAACGTGCTTGAGGATGTGATGCTGGACTTCAGCCAGCAGAAGTATGACGTGCTTTTGTGCACGACGATCATCGAATCCGGACTGGATATCCCGATGGCAAACACGCTGATCATCTATGATGCGGATCATTTCGGCCTGGGGCAGCTTTATCAGATGCGCGGCCGCGTGGGACGCTCAAACCGCCTGGCCTATGCTTACTTCACCGTGCGGCCGGGCAAGGTGCTTTCTGAAACCGCGCAAAAGCGCCTGGATGCCATTCGGGAGTTCACCGAGTTTGGTTCCGGATTCCGCATTGCCATGCGCGATCTGGAGCTTCGGGGCGCGGGCAATCTGCTGGGCCCGCAGCAGAGCGGGCATCTGGCCAACATCGGTTATGATTTGTACTGCAAACTGCTGGAGGAGGCCGTGCTGGAGGCCCAGGGAGAGGCGCCCAGGCCCAACCGCGATGTGGAGACGCGCATGGAAGTGCATGTCAACGCCTACCTGCCGGCGGAATATGTCACCGGAGACAGGCAGAGGCTGGAAGTCTATAAGCGCATCGCTTCCATCACCACCGCGCAGCAGCGCGACGACGTCGAGGAGGAACTGATCGACCGCTTTGGCGATGAGCCGCAGTGCGTGGCGAACCTGGTGGCGGTGGCCTATCTGAAAGCGATGTGTGCGCATCTGGGCATCGACCGCGTTACCCAGGCAAACGGGCGCATGGACATGCGCTTCGCGCCCGACGCTCAGGTGGACGGAGAGCGCCTGTTCAAGGCACTTCAGAATTTTGACAGGCGCCTGACGCTCAACGCGGCCAGACCGGTGACGCTCTCCATGCGCGACGATACGCTGGCCCGTGAGGATATGCTGCATCTGACCACCAAGGCGATGGAGCGGCTTTTGGCTCGCATGCAGGCCCAAAGTGCCTGAAGGGCCCTGCAAATTTTGCAAACGGGGTTGCAATTTCGCTCCGGATCGGGTACAATAGGTTTGTAGAATGTGATGACGGATGGAGCTCATGCAATGCGAGGGTGTGAACCTTGTCAGGGCCGGAAGGCAGCAGCAATAAGCATTGTATCGTGTGTGCCGTGGGATTTTCTGCCCCGAGCATTCTACGATTGGCAGACACAGGCGCCGGTTGTGACCGGCGCCTTTTCTGCGATATGCCGGTTTCAGGCCAGATTTCCGCAATTCTTCAAGGGTTGGGAAAGAAAGACCTGTCATCCATAAAGACGATGCTTATGTCAACAAACCGAACCGGCAAAGCTCTGTAAATCCCGGTGCCTTGTGCCCGGGGCCGATGCTTGGCAAGCGGGTTTCCATGACAAAAAGCGAAGAAAGAAAAGAGGGAAGGACCATGCGCTATCGCACGGGAGAAATGGCGGAGTTTTTCGGCATGACCAAAGAAGGCATCCGGTATCTGGAGCGGCAGGGGCTCATCACATCCAGACGCGATGAGCAAAACCGCTACCGGTATTTTTCCCGTTCGGAAATCACACGGCTCAAAGAGATCCGTTCGTATCAGGCGCTGGGCTTTTCTCTGGAGGAGGCGGCGCGCATCGTCTGCCGCACGCCGCGCGAAGAGCTGCTCTCCCGCATGGATGAAAAACTGAGCGAGCTGGAAAAGAAAGAAGAGCAGATTCGCCAGATGCGCACAACCCTCCAGGAAAGGCGCGGGGTCGTCGCGCGGATGCTGGACACACAGGAGGCGTTTGAGCTGGTGATGCGGCCGGAAATCCTGTTTTTTAATCATGTCAGCGACGAAGCCAGCGGAGAAAGCGCGCGAGAGAAGGAAGCCATCGCGCATGCCCGCGCGGTGGAAAAGACATGGATCCGTGCCATGCCGGCCGTCGGTTTCTGGGCCATGCACTGCGATGCTTCGGGGCAGACGGTTCAGGGAATATACGGTTCCGGGGCCGGCTTGGATACGGTGCGCCGCCTCGGCCTTCCCGTGCTTGGGGAAATGGTGCACCTGGAGCCCTGCCTGTGCATGCGCGGCGTGCTGGAGGCAAGGGGAACCCAGGTCGGGGATGTGACCGCGCTGCTTAAGCGGGCGCAGGCGCATGGATATACCCTCTGCGGCGACGTGTACGGGCAGATGCATGTGCACTATCTCAGCGAGACAGGAGAACGGATGGCCATCCACGAGATGTTTGTGCCCGTTTGTGAAAAAACGATCAAAAACGCTTGACAGTCAAGTTCCTTGACTGTTATAAAATATGGATGCTGTTCTATCACGAACGACATCCTGACAGGAGGAAAGAAACATGAGCATCCGAAAATGGGCGAGCCTTGTGCTTGCCGCTGCGGTGCTGAGCCTGCCCTTTGGCGCTTCGGCCGAAGAGGCTTTCACCGCCGGTGAGTATGAGGGATCCGCGCAGGGCTTTGGCGGCATGGTGAACGTCAAGCTGACGGTGGATGAAAGCGCAATCACCGCCATTGAGATCACCGGGGATGGAGAGACTCCGACGCTGGGCGGCGCCGCCATGGAGACGATGGCGCAGGCCTATGTCGGCCAGTCCGACGCGGAGGCGGTGGACAGTGTATCCGGCTCCACCATCACCAGCGAGGCAGTCAAAACAGCGGTTGCCAGCGCGCTGGCCGCGGCCAGGGGCGAAGTTCAGGAAAACGCTGAAATCGCCTTTACGCCGGGCACTTACGAGGGCACGGGCGCCGGTTACAACGGAGACGTGGTGCTGAGTGTGACGTTTGGAGAGAATTCCATCGATGACATTCAGGTTGTCTCTTCTGCGGAGACCGAGCATGTGGGCGATGTCGCCTATGACATCATGTTTGAGGAGATTAAGAAATTCACATCGACCGGTGTGGATACGGTCTCCGGCGCGACGTTTACGAGCCGTGCCGTGCTGGAAGCGGTGAATGATGCGGCCGCGCAGGCGGGCTGCGATGTTTCCGCCCTGCAGGCGGGCGCCATTCCCTTCGCCTATGAGCCGCAGGACACGATTGAGGAAACCTATGATGTGGTCGTGGTCGGCGCAGGCGGCGCGGGCATGGCTGCCGGCGCGGCAGCAGCACAGGCCGGTGCGACCGTCGTCGTGGTGGAAACCAACGCTGCGATCGGCGGCAATACGCTGATGGCGGGCGGCGGCGACGCCGGTTTCCAGGCGGTGGTGGACGCCTATGTCTTTGACCCGGATGATCCCGAGGCCACGACAGGCGTGGATCCCATTGACGGCGAAGTGGAAAAGGCCAAGAGCGATGCGGGGCGTCTGGAAACGCTGCGCATGATTTACAACTGGTCCGAGGAGCCGTTTGACGGCACGGTGGAGGATCCGGATGCGATCACGTCCATCGACGATTATAACCTGCCGGAGCGCGGCGTGCATGCCGAGTATCTGGATACCCTCAAGACCCTCAAGGAGCAGATTGGCGTTTATCTGGAGTATGCGGACGCACATCTGGCTGCGGGTGAGCAGGAAACGGATCTGACCCTGTTCTCCACGCCGGAACTGCATATCTTCCAGACCTATTACGGCGGCCTGCGCCTGAACGCGGACAAGACCGAGTGGATTTACGGCGAATATGATCTGGTGAGCAACGTGGTCAACAATGCCTATTCCATGAAGGAGTGGCTCATCAGCCAGGGCGCTGTTCCGGATCTGGGAGCAACCAACACGCTGATTGGCTGCCTGTGGCAGCGCATCAATTCCTTTGCGGGCGGCGAGGTGAACGGCGAGATGATCGCCGGCAACTGGGGCGCCTATCTGAAAGTGCCGGAGAACACCATGCTCGCGGCGAACGAGGCCAATCAGGTCATGCTCCGCACCACGGCCAAGGAACTGCTGACGGATGAAAACGGCGCAGTGGTGGGCGTGAAGGCCGAGCGCTATGACGGCACCGAGGTCATTCTGCATGCAAACAAGGGCGTCGTGCTGGCAACGGGCGGCTATGCGGCCAACATTGAGATGGTCTGCGAGACCAACACATATTGGTCTGCGGACGACATGACGACGGATATCCAGACCACCAACCGCAGCAGCCTCAAGGGCGATGGCATCGTGATGGGCCAGGCTGTAGGCGCGGCCGTGACCGGCATGGGATGGACGCAGCTGATGCCGCTTGGATGGGTGGATAATGGTGACCTGTCCCTCGGCTCCGGCGAGAATGTCATCTACATCAGCCCGGCGGAGAACGAGAATGCCGGAAAGCGTTATGTCGACGAGACGGCAGAGCGCGACGTGCTCTCCCAGGGCGCGTTTGACTACGGCGATGACCGCGGCGTATACCTGGAGTTCTCCAACGGCGATGGACACACCGCGCAGGAGAATGTGGAGGGCCGCATCTATTACGGCACGCTGGATGAGCTCTGCGAGCAGTTTGGCCTTGACAAGGAGACCGTCGAGCAGACCATCACCGACTACGATGCGCATGTGATCGGCACGGCCACGGAGCCGCTTGTGCCGGCGAAGAGCGCATTCCGCGGCACCATCGGCACATGCGATGTGGATGAAAACGGCAATTATCTGCCGGATACATACCGCATTGAGACGCTGATGGTTCGCCCGCAGCGCCCGTCCACGCATCACACCATGGGCGGCCTTGTGGTGAACGAGGAGCGTCAGGTGCTCACCGAGGACGGCACGCCCATCGAAGGCCTGTATGCGGCCGGCGAGGTGACGGGCGGCTTCTTCGGCGGCAACCGTCTGGGCGGCAACGCGATTGTGGAAATCGTGGTTTCCGGCCGCATTGCCGGCGAGAACGCGGCGAAGTAATCTTCCTTCCTACAACGATATCTGTAAACACACAGGGTGGACGGCAAAAGCCGTCCACCCTGTGTCCGTTTGTAAAAGAAAGATGCCAGATTGGCGGGTGACTTTCTTTTGCAGTCAAGG
>DVMG01000146.1 GCA_018715105.1 Candidatus Ventricola intestinavium | reverse complement strand
AAATAGGTATACTTGTTGCGCGCCTGAGACTCGCCGGCAAAGGCGGTCATCAGGTTTTTCTCTGTCTTGCTGCCCTTAAGTTCCATGCTTTCATCCTCCTGATGGGTCAAATTCTATATGTGCTCCCGCCCATAAGCCATCCGGCAGACGGGCATACTACGAAAAAGGGTTGGAAGGTGCATTCTGAAATGGTCATGGAAATCGCGACATCTGTGTTTCACACGGGCATAACGGTGATCATCCATCTGCTGGAGCTGATGGGGGTGGCCATCATTCTCTTTGGCGCTGTGCGCGACTTCTTCTGGTATTTTACCGGAAAGACGACAAACATCCGCCTTGATCTTGCGCAGTCCATGGCGCTGGGCCTGGAATTTAAGCTGGGCGGTGAAATCCTGCGCACGGTTGTCGCCAGGAACCTCTATGATCTGTTCACCGTGGGCGTCATCATCGCCCTGCGTGCTGCGCTGAACTTTTTGATCCACTGGGAAATCAGCCACATTGAGCAGGACGAGGCCGTCCTGCGGGAACAAAAGCAGCGGGAAGATGCCCAGGAAGAACCGCCGCATCCCCCGCGCCGCTTAAACAGGCGCTCCCCCTAAAGGGAGTATCCGGCCTTATTCGTCAATGCCCACCATCACGGATGTGGCTTTAATGACAGCGTAGGCCTCGCCGCCCACACGGAGCCCCAATTCCTTGACCGCCGCCATGGAAATGGTCGCGCTGATGACGTTTCCGCCTCCAATGTCAATCTTGACAATGGCGTTGACCGCGCCCTCGTCGATGGCAACAATCGTGCCCTTAAACTGATTTCTTGCACTGAGCTTCATGGCTTTTTACCGCCTTTACAAAACTTGATGTCATGGAAGATTCTGAAAGATTCTCTCAGAAGGGATGCGGGGAATTTTGCCCCTCTCCCTGCCAGGCTGAACAGACAGCCTGCGGCCGATGCCGCCTTCCTGCCTTAAACCGGATAAAAGGCGTCCTTGCCCAATCCGCAGACGGGGCATACCCAGTCCTCCGGCACGTTTTCCCAGGGGGTTCCGGGCGCGACGCCGTTATCCGGATCGCCCTGTTCAGGATCGTAAACATAGCCGCACGGGCATTCATACTTCTGCATATCCATCCTCCTCATTCCTTGATTGATTCATAGGAGCGGCTTACCTTCCCGTTTTTTCCACCTCGCCGCTGCGCCCTTTTCCGCCTCTTTGCTGTCAGGACAGCCGCGCTGTGTTCAGAAGGAAGCACTCCCAGTTTTACCCGAAGCAGCGGGCTTCATTCGGCGCCCGCATGGGAAGAAGAAGGCCGGTCCCGCGGAGCCGGCCTTTCAAATCCGCTGATTACTTGCCGAAGTAACGCTTGAGCAGGCCTGCAAACGCCCTGCCATGGCGTGCCTCGTCGCGCGCCATCTCATGCACGGTGTCATGGATCGCGTCGAGATTCAGCTGCTTGGCCAGCTTGGCCAGCTCCATCTTGCCGGCAGTAGCGCCGTTTTCCGCTTCCACACGCATTTCGAGATTTTTCTTGGTGGAATCGGTCACGACTTCGCCCAGAAGCTCGGCAAACTTCGCAGCATGCTCGGCCTCTTCATAAGCGGCCTTCTCCCAGTAAAGCCCAATCTCCGGATAGCCCTCACGATGCGCGACACGCGCCATCGCCAGATACATGCCCACCTCCGAGCACTCGCCGTTAAAATTGGCGCGCAGCCCATCGATGATCTCCTGCGGGCATCCCTTGGCCACGCCGACCACGTGCTCGGCCGCCCAGCTCATCTCGCCCTTCTGCTCCACAAACTTGCTTGCCGGAACGCCGCACTGCGGGCACTTCTCAGGGGGCGTCTCGCCTTCATACACATAACCGCAAACCGTGCAAACCCACTTTTTCATTGTTGTTTCCTCCCTTAATTCTGGTTTGATTTTCTTTTTACATACCGGCAGGTGAATCCGGCTGTGTCCCGGCAGACCGGCAGTCTTTGCACACGCCGAATGCCGTCACATCCGCCTCCTGCACCTGATGACCGCAGCACTTGGCCGCCTCGGTGACCATGCCGCTCAAATCTGCCGGGATATCGAACACGCCGCCGCATCGTCTGCAAACAAAGTGCATATGATTTCCTCGGACAAGTTCATAAACTGCGCTTTTGCGTCCCAAAGCCAGCCTGTGAACAAGCCCCAGCTCTGTCAGCCGCTCCAGCGCCCGGTAGACAGTGGCCGCCCCGATGCCCTCAAGGCTGCCGAGGATCTCTTCGGCCGTCAGATGGCAGCATCTTTGCGACAGGACGCCGAGAACCATCTGAGCCTGTGGGCTGATTCTCGTCTTCATGCGCCGCCCCCCTGGGTCTTCTGAGATTCTGTATCATCATCTTACATCACATTTCAAAAAATGTCAATCCTTTTTTTGAAAAAAATGAGAATGATTTTCACTTTTTAGAATCCAAGCTGAATCTGATTCCCGAAGACAAACAAAAACACGATCAGCGCACAAAGCAGCACGATCAGGATATCCAGCGTTTTGACCGAGACGTTGATTCTGTCATAGATGTCTGTAATCCAGTTGCGCTTTCTCGGTTCCTGCTGTCCCTGCGCCGCCTGCAAATCGGCCGGGTTCTCTTTGGTTTCCCTTCCGTCTTCTCTTGGCTCGTCTTCTCTTCGCTCCTGCATAGCAGCCTCCTCTT